>JAHBXR010000009.1 GCA_019636335.1 Pirellulales bacterium | reverse complement strand
TTGGATCCGTCCTGCCACACTTAACCTCGCCCAAACCAATAGTTGGGTTTACGCCCCGTATGAGCCACGGCCACGATGACGACTTCCTCCGCAGTACACTCGAATACAACGATGTACTGAAACTTCGACAGCAAAGCGCGCCGGTACATCCGACCGGATGGCAACGTTTCTACTCTACGACGCCAAATGCGAGTGGTTGAGCAACGATACGCCCTAAGGTGCGTTCAAGCTCATCGAGAAAACGAGTGCCCAATGAGGGGGAGCGCTGGCAAAGGAATTCCCATGCGCCTTCAATTTCGGACGTCGCGGCTGAGAGAACACGGAGGTTCACTGCCCAAACTCGCGCGCCTGGCGGCGTCTCAACTCGGCTAGAACTTCATCCGCGGACTGCGATCCCATGGTGCCATCGCGATACGCTGCAGATCGGCGTTCCAATTCGGCGATGAACTCTGCCTCCGAGAGAAGCCGGCCTTCGCCCTCCGGCGGAGGCAAATCCGCCAGACTCTGTTCCAATGCATCGGCGACGTAAAGTCGGTCGGCCAGTGGCAGCGCTAGGGCCTGTTGGAGGATTTCGTCGCGTGGGAGCATTCGTGAGTATCTCCTGTCGCAGCCGGGAATAACGTCAGCATAGCCGCGACAATCGGCAGCGTCGAGAATTGGTCGGCGAGCCTTAGAAAACATAGCCCTCCCCGGCCTGATTGGTTATGGTAACAGTGTCCCCGATGCCTGCGCATCGTGGCCCGCCTGGCGACCTTTGTTCCTGCCCGTGTCGCCGACAAAGATCGACAAGATGCTGAACCCCGATCGGGCGCCCGCGAGCCGGTCTCGCGTCGCCTGCCCGAATGGCGTATGAGAATCCGCCCCATGCTCATGCGACTGACGAATCTCGCCTGCCTGCTGCTCGTGTTGGCGATGTTCACTGGCGTATCGCCCCGCGCGGCGCAGGCCGAAGAGCCCGCCGCCGCTCCGCCGGCCGCCGCGCCGACGGAAGCCGAACAGGCCGAGTTCTTCGAAGCGAAGGTCCGCCCGCTCCTGGTCGAACGCTGTCAGGAATGCCACGGCGCCGACACGCAAGAAGCCGGACTGCGCCTCGACAGCCGCAGCGCCATCATGCGCGGCGCCGAAAGTGGCGCGGTCGTCGTGCCGGGCGACCCGGCCGCCAGCCCCCTCGTGGCGGCCATCGACTATCGCGGCGAGATCCAGATGCCCCCCGCCGCCAAGCTGGCCGACGCGGAGATCGAGATCCTGAAGACCTGGGTCAAGCTCGGCGCGCCCTGGCCGGGCAGCGATGCCGTCTCCACGGGCGACGCCACGCCGTCGGCAGACGCTAACCATCCCCTGGCAGGCCGCATCGCCGCGGCCAAGACGTCGCACTGGTCTCTGCAGCCGATCGTGCAGCCCGCGATACCCCCGGTGCAGAACGAAGATTGGGCCTCATCGCCGATCGATCGCTTCATCCTCGCGCGGCTCGAAGGGGCCGGCCTGGCGCCTTCCCCCGCAGCCGATCGCCGCACGCTCTTGCGCCGCGTGAAGTTCGATCTCGTGGGTCTGCCGCCGACCGTGGCCGAGATCGAAGACTTCGTCCACGACGAGTCGCCCGATGCCTGGGCGCGCGTCGTCGATCGACTGCTCGCCTCGCCCGAGTATGGCCAGCGCTGGGCGCGGCATTGGCTCGACGTGGCCCGCTATGCCGATACGCGCGGCTATGCGTTCACCTCCGAGCCGCGCTTTCCGTTCAGCTACACCTACCGCGATTACGTGGTGCGCTCGTTCAACGAGGATCTCCCCTTCAACCAGTTCGTGCGCGAGCAGCTCGCCGCCGATCAGTTGCCCTTGGGAGACGACAAACGTTCGCTGGCGGCACTCGGCTTCCTCACGCTCGGCCGCACCTTCGACAACAACATCCACGACATCATCGACGATCGCATCGACGTCGTGACGCGCGGCTTTCTCGGGCTGACCGTGACCTGCGCCCGCTGCCACGATCACAAGTACGATCCCATCCCGACGGCCGACTATTATTCGCTCTACGGCGTCTTCGCCAGTAGCGAAGAACCGGGGGAGCTGCCGGTCATCGCCATGCCCGACGAGATGGCCATGCACCAGGCCTACCAGGACGAGCTTGCCGCCAAGCAGGCGGAGTACGACAAGTTCCTGGCCGAGCAGCGTCAGGCGATGACCGACGAGCTGCGCTCGAACGTTGGCGCGTACTTGCTCGAAGTCGTCACCACGCCGCGCGAAGAGGTGGTCGAGAAAGACGCCAACATCTCGCTCAGTCCGGGCGAAGTTCGCCCCCAGATTCGCGAGCGCTGGCGGACCTGGATCGCCGAAAAGACGAATGTCGATCATCCCGTCTTCGGCGCCTGGCATCGGCTAGCGGCGTTGCCCGCGGGCGATTTCGCCACCTCGGCGCAATCGCTCGTCGCCGAGATCGGCCGGTCCGAAAGCGAGATCGGCCGCAATGTGAACCCGGTCGTGCGCGAGGCGTTCGCCCGTGGCTCGGTCATGACGATGATGGACGTCGCCAAGCGCTATGGCGAGATCCTCTCGGGCGTCCACCAGCAGTGGAAAGAGTTGCACGCCGAGCAGGTAGCCCAGGCCGCTGCTGAGAATTCCGGCGGCACAGCGGAACAGCCCCCTGCGCCGACGGCGCTGCCCGACGCCGCGGCCAACGAAGTGCTGCAGGTGCTCGTGGCCGAAGGAACGCCGACGATCTTCTCGCAGGAGGATCTCCCCTGGCTGCTCGAGCGGACGGTCTTTGCCGCCCACTCGAAGCTGCGTGGCGAGCTCGATACGCTGGCCGGCAAGTCCCCCGAGGCGCTGGCCCGCGCCATGGTGCTCGTCGACGCGAAGCAGCCCATGACGCCGCGTATCTTTCAGCGCGGCAATCCCGGCCGTCCGGGCCCGGAAGTGCCGCGGCGCTTTCTCGAAGTCCTTTCTTCCGGCGAACCGACTCCGTTCCAGCAGGGGAGCGGTCGGCTCGAGCTAGCACAGGCAATCGTCGATCCGGCCAACCCGCTCACGGCGCGCGTGATCGTGAATCGTGTCTGGGCGCATCATTTTGGCGTGGGCCTGGTCACCACGCCGAGCGACTTCGGCACGCGCAGCGATCCCCCCAGCCATCCCGAGTTGCTCGACTTCCTGGCTGCCACGTTCCGCGACGAAGGCTGGTCGCTCAAGCGTTTGCACCGCGCGATCCTGCTGTCGAACGCCTATCAGCAAGCGAGCGCCGATCGTCCCGAGGCGGCCACAGTCGATCCCGAGAACCGCCTCGTCTGGCGCATGAATCGCCGCCGGCTCGAGTTCGAACCGCTGCGCGATTCGCTGCTGGCCGTGGCGGGGCGGCTCGACACGACGCTTGCCGGGCGACCGATCGATCTGTTCGCCACGCCGTTTTCGACGCGGCGCAGCGTCTATGGCTTTCTCGATCGGCAGAGCGTGCCGGGCGTGTTGCGCGTGTTCGATTTCGCGAATCCCGATGCCTCGAGCGAAGCTCGACCCAACACCACCGTACCGCAGCAGGCGCTCTACCTGATGAACGCACCGTTCGTGATCGAACAGGCGCAACATGTAGCTGCGTTGCCAGAAATCGCCAGCGCCGCCGACCCCGCGTCGCGCGCGCAGGCACTTTATCGGCAGATACTCGCGCGCGGGGCCGAACCCGACGAACTCGAACTGGCGCTGCAGTATGTCTCGCACGCCGAGTCGCATCCCCAGGCCGACACGCAGTTGAATCCCTGGCAACGCCTGGCGCAGGTGCTCTTGCTGACCAACGAATTCACGTTTGTCGACTGACGAGGCCCCCACGATGAACGACCGATTTCGACCCACCGGCTGCAGTCGCCACGAAGCGACGCCCCTCACGCGGCGCGAGATGCTCGCCCAGAGCGGCACCGGGCTGGCCATGTTGGGCCTGGCCGGCCTCGTTGCCGGCGAAACGCCCGCCGCCACGGCCGATCGCTCGCTCGCCACCAGCCCGCTGGCGCCGCGCGTCGCGCATTTTCCGGCCCGGGCCAAGCACGTCATCCACCTCTTCATGAATGGCGGGCCCTCGCACGTCGACACGTTCGACCCCAAACCGTCGCTGGCCAAATACGCCGGGCAGATGTTGCCGGTCGAGAACCTCCGCACCGAACGCAAGACCGGCGCCGCGTTTCCTTCCCCCTACAAGTTCGCGAAGCATGGCCAGAGTGGCATCGAGGTGAGCGAGATCTTTCCGCACACGGCGCGCATGATCGACGAGATCGCCGTCGTGCGCTCGGCCTACGCCGACATCCCCAACCACGAACCCTCGCTCATGCTGATGAACTGCGGCACGACCCGCGTCGTCCGCCCCAGCGTCGGATCGTGGGTCACCTTCGGCATGGGGACCGAGAATCAAAATCTGCCGGGCTTCATCGCCATGTGCCCGGGCGGCCTGCCGATCAAGGGGGCGCAGAACTGGCAGTCGGCCTTCCTGCCCGGGGTGTTCCAGGGCACGTACGTCGACACGCAGCACCAAGAGATCGAGAAGCTGGTCGAGCACGTGCGGAATCATTCCGTGACGCGCGACGACCAGCGTGCCCAACTCGACCTGCTGGCGGCGCTCAACGAGAAGCACTTCGCCGCCCGGCCGGAAGATGCCGCGCTCGAAGCCCGCATTCACAGTTTCGAGCTCGCCTATCGCATGCAGATCGAGGCCGCCGAGGCGTTCGATATCAGCCGCGAGCCGCAGCACGTGCTCGACATGTATGGCGAAGGGGTGCAGGCGCGGCAGATTCTGATCGCGCGGCGGCTCGTCGAGCGCGGCGTGCGCTTCGTCCAGATCTGGCACGGCGCCGGCCAGCCGTGGGACAACCACGACGATATCGAGGTCAACCATCGCACGCTCGCCCAACAGTGCGATCAGGCGATCGGCGCGCTGCTGGCCGATCTCAAGCAACGCGGACTGCTCGACGAAACGGTCGTGCTGTGGGGAGGCGAGTTCGGCCGCACCCCCACCGTCGAGCTACCGCAGAAGGGGGCGAACGCCGGCAAGATCAACGGCCGCGACCATAACAACTATGGCTTCACCGTCTGGATGGCCGGCGGCGGCGTGAAGGGGGGCCAGGTCTACGGCGCGACCGACGAGTTCGGCTTCCAGGCCGTCGAGAATCGCGTCCACGTCCACGACATCCACGCCACGCTCTTGCACCTGCTGGGCTTCGATCACACGCGACTCACCTACCGCCACGCCGGCCGCGACTTCCGCCTGACCGACGTCGAAGGCCGCGTCGTCCGCGAATTGATCGCCTAAGGTCGAAGGGCTCGCACGAGAAAGGCCCGGTGCTTTTGGCATCGGGCCTTGCGTGGATGGTCGAACGGGGTGTCTGTCACGCACGGGTGCGCGATCTGCTAATAGGCTCCGCGGCGGCTCAACACGCTCATCGGCGTCTTCACCAGCAGCTTCACGTCGGTCTTCACGTTCTGGTGACGCAGGTACCAGAGGTCCATGCGGACCCAATCCTCGAAGCCGATCTCGCAACGGCCGCTCACTTGCCACAGGCAGGTCAGGCCCGGCTTCACCGACAGGCGCCCCAACTGCCACGGCTCGTACTTCGCCACTTCGGCCGGCACCGGCGGGCGAGGGCCGACGAGTGACATGTCTCCCAGCAGCACGTTCACGAACT
The DNA here is from genome assembly GCA_019636335.1 of Pirellulales bacterium. Lineage (NCBI taxonomy): Bacteria > Pseudomonadati > Planctomycetota > Planctomycetia > Pirellulales > Pirellulales bacterium. The sequence continues at coordinate 209,433 of JAHBXR010000009.1, read as the reverse complement.
GCGGCATCTCGTCGATGCTCGTCGAACGGAGGAAGCGGCCGATCCGCGTGATGCGCGGGTCGTGGCGATTCTTGAACACCGGGCCGTCCTTCTCGTTCTTCACCAGGTGCTGCAACTTATCGGCGTCGAGACGCATTGTGCGGAACTTGTACATGCCGAACGTGCGTCCGCACAGGCCCACGCGCGTCTGGCGAAAGAGAGGACGCCCCTTCGTCGTCACGGTCAGCACCAACAGCACCGCCAGCATCAACGGCGAGAACAACACCAGAAAGAAGAGCGCCCCGACGATGTCGGCCGCGCGCTTCAAGACCCGGTAACCCGTCGACAGGTTCCCTCGCGCTCGTACCGTTCCCGCCGGCAAGACTTGGTGCTTCGCCACGATCCGCTGCCGAACGGGCTCGACCGCTGGCGGTGCGACGGGCACTTCGTTCCGCGCGACGCTGGCGACCCGGGGCACTTCCGGCGCTTCGAGCAGTTCGGTTGGCGTGGCAGTGACGTTGGCGGGCATGTTGTCGTTCCTTGCTGTCGTTGGTCGGACGCTGCATGCGTCGAACTACTCCAGAGCAAAGTGAATGCCAGAATCCGTCGGTCGTCGCGCGAGTCTTGATCGAATGTCGTAAGTCGTTGTCGGCCGGCTCGTTCGGCGGTGCGAAGGTAAATGCTCTCGGGCCGAATCGCGTTGGGGATGACGTCGGGGGGCAACACGCACGCCGCACTCGGCACGGCCGATGTTGCCGCCGGGCAACATCGGGCCGTGCGTCAGGCGATCTTCGCTACAACCGTTTTTTCCGGCGCCAGCGACAAGGGACGCAATCCCGCGGTGATGCCCGCCACGAAGAACATGATCGAATTCTCCATCGGCGAATACGTCAGCTCGTGGAACAACAACTGCACGGAGTACATCCCCAACGCGGCCAGAAAGAGGACCGCTTGTCGCTTGGCCCACTCGGGCGTGACGGAGCTGTGCCACATCTTCCAGGCGTCGATCGCCCAGCAGGCGAGCACGGCTAGGAACAACCCCAACCCGACGAGGCCGGTCTCGGTCAACAGGCTCAGCAGGGTGTTGTGGTGCGACAGCGTGCGAATGCCTTCCAGGTCGAGATCGGTCGAGCGGTCTGCCAAGTAAGGATATTTCTCGATGGGAAACTGCCCGAAGCCGCAACCCCACACCGGCCGATCGAGGAACATCTGCCACGACACGTAGGTGAACGATGCCCGCGCGAACGCCGACTGGCGTCCCTCGCCGAAGGAACCTTCGCGTTGAATGCCGATGATGCTGTCGGCCTTGGCGATGCCGACCACGAGCGCCCCGGCCACCATGCTGCCGAGTACCAGAGTGCGCGTGCGTCCTTGCAGGGTCAGACCCAGCAGAATCAGCGCGCCCAGGCCGGTGCCCATCCACACGCTGCGCGTGTAGCTGAAGGCGATGCCTCCCAGCATGATCGGAATCGTCGCCAGCAGCAGCACTTGTCCGCGCTGCGACAGCCGCGGTCGCACGAGCCAGGCCGACATCAAACAGATCGACAGATAAATGCCGTACGTCGGCAATTGCACCATGGGTCCACGCGCGCGGCCGTAGTGCAAACCGATCGTCGGATCGGCGATGTGCTTGGGAAACACCGCCCACCACTGGCCGGTGACTTCGGCAATGCCCGTGAAACCGAGATACAGCCCATAGACGGCCAACACCTTGTAGCACATCTCGACGCGGCTCTGCGTGAGGGGCGATTGCCGTACGATCCAGTAGATGGCGGCGGGCGTGGCGTAGCCGGCGATCAAGCGCCACATGGGGGGCACGCCCGTCGGCCCATCGACGCGCCAATCGTGCGTGAAGGTGCTGACCGTAAGCACGCCGACGAGCGAGAAGAGCAGATAATCGGCCGCGACCAGCGGCTTGGGGTCGGTCTTGCCCAGTTGCCGTTGCACGACGTAGGCCACGAGCAGAAAGGGCAACAGCAGCCGATCGAGCGAGACGGTGATCGGACCGATGTCGGTATGGAAGAAAGGATGCCCCAGGGCGGACATCACGATGATCAATACCAGGCAGCCGGCGACCAGCGATCCGCGCAGGGCATAGACCGCGCCCCACACCGTGGCGACCAGTCCGCCGATTGCCAGAAGCGCCACGTCCATGGGTTTCTATCGTGAATGGGGTCAGCGAATCACGTTCGCCACGGTACGGCCACATCGTGCGTTGTTAGCGAACTTCGGAATACGTGCGCGAGAGCTTGGCCAGCGAGTGCTTGAAAGACAGCGCGGGGGAAGCCGCGGCGACCACTCCTGCCGCCGGGCGCGACTCGCAGGCCGCTACTTGCGTGGGGAAGGGGACCGTTTCGCTCGTGCTCGACGCCGGTTCGTTGTTCGACACGCCCAGTCCGATCGGGCCCGGTCCCGGATCGAGGGGCACCGTCAACAACAGCAGGCCCAAACCCGAGGCAAATCCCCCCAGCAGTCCCGCCAGGGCGATGACGCTACGCCGCGGACCGATCGTGCGGGCGCCGGTGTCGGGCGTGTCGACCCGCGTGATGAGGCTCGTTGCCACGGCGGCCGATTGGCTGGCGCGGGCGTCGGCCTGATTGCGTTCGGCCAACTCGAGTTGCTTCGTGCGGCGGTCTACCTCGGCCACCAGATTCGAATACTCGGCACGCAGGCCGGCGAGGCGAGCCAAACGATCGCGCCCCTCGTTCAACTGCGATTGGAGCGAGGCGATCTGCTTGTCGCCCAGGTCGATCTCGGCCTGCACGCCACGGACGGCCACCGAGAGCTCGGCGTTGATGTGCTCGACGATTTCCTGCACCGAGTTCCGCGCGGTGCGGACTTTGGGGTGATCGTCCGACATGTCGCCCTGTAATTGGGCCAGCTTCAACTGCGCGTCGATGAGCCCATCCTTCAAGCGTTTGAGCCCGGGCTGAGCATCGAGCAAGCGATTCGGCGTGGCGACCAGGCGCGTCGGATCGTGCTGGGCCGATTCGAGCAGCGCGAGCAGCTCTTCGTTCGCGCGGCGCGACGTTTCCGCGGCGCGCAGGTCGGTTTCGAGGCTCGTCACGTTGCGGCGCAGATCGCTCTCGGCCGAAGGCGAACCGTGCAGGTTGCGCAACTCGGCCAGATCGCCCCCGACCTGCCGCTCGAGATTCGAGAGCTTCGACGTGGCGTCGTTGAGGTCCTTGCGCGAGATGTCGACCGTGCGGGCCAGTTCGGCGAGCATGCCCTGCGCCTTATCTTCGCGGAGCTTGCGATAGGCCGATTGCGTCTGATCGCATAGTGCCGTCGCCAAGGCCACCGCACGCTCGCGGCTGGCGTCTTTCACCTTGAGATAGAAGATCTCGGTCTTGCCGAATTCGGCCCCGTGGGGTGGGGCGATCTTCACCGCGCTGCGCAACGTCTCGACGTCCTCGGCCGTGGGCCAGGGCTTGTTCGTATCGTGCTTGGCCGGCGCACCGACCGAATCGAGCGCCGCCGTCAGCACCTGCCGGCTGCGCACGATCTCGAGAATGGTCTCTTGCGTGGCTTTCATATCCTCGACCGAACGAAACTTGCCCGGCGCCTCGCCCGCCGTGTTGCTCGCCTCGTTACGTACGATCAACGCCTGCGAGGCCTCCCAATCGCCCGGGTGGGTGAAGGCATACACCAAGGCCACCGTAAACACGGCCACCGTCGGCACGAGCCAGCGGCGGGGGTGCTCGCGGAGGAGTCGATACACCTCGGACAGGGTGACGTTCGGCATCGTTGGATTTCCCTTAGTGCGAATCGTTGCTGCGGTGGACCTGGTAGCTGGGCGAAAGCTCTCCGTAGCAAAGCCAATGCCAACCGGCGGCGCACCATCCGCGCGCAGCGTGCAAAGCTCGGGAAACTCTAGGTTTCGACGGACGCTGCGCGGGGCAATCCCGGGCGGCTTTTTTTGCCCGCCGCCGCGCATGTTGACGAAAGGCCCCACGCGCGTAGCGGCCCTGCGACGTGGCGCCAGGTCTGACGACGGTGCAATCGTCACAATCAGTTTCCGGACCGGCCGTCGATCGCGCCACGGCACCAGAACCCATCGAAAAACGCCTCCTTTCGAGCCCCTATTCGCGCGGATTCTACGTGTGGCATTCGGCTTGCTTCTGTCTAGGAGTGACCGAAGTTTGAGGTGTATCCCGTAGGGCGGTCGCTTGGCGGGCTCCCTTCGATTCTGCGCCCACGCACGATCTACCCCGACCGAAGACGCCATGTATCGACTGCAACGCATCACAAATACCGCCGATCTCGAGGCCCTTGCCAGCGATTGGAACGCGCTGGCGGACGATGTGCCCTTTCGTAGCTGGGATTGGCTCGTCACGTGGTGGCGTCACTTCGAGCCGAACGCGCAACGCCGCGGCGTGCCCGATCTTTGGACCATCTTCGTCTACGCGCTCGATCGCGATGGTTCGCTGGTCGGCATCGCCCCCTGGCATGTCGAACGCAGCACGACGCAGGGCCGGGTCGTGCGCTTCCTGGGCACCGGCCCGGTCTGCTCCGAGTATCTCACCGTGATGGCCGCCGGCGGATACGAAGGTGTCGTCGCGCGGACGCTGGCCGAATGCCTCAGCGGCGAAGAACTGTCGCTCGCCGACTGGCTCTCGGACGAAGGCTCGGAAAGCTGGGACCTGGTCGAACTGACGGGCGTCAGCCCACACGATCCCCGCGTGCAGCAGTTGCTCACTTATCTCTCCGATCGTGGAGCGTCGGTGTATCACCGCGCGGGCGAACCGTGCTGGCGGCTCGACCTGCCCGCCACCTGGGACGAGTACCTCGCCCTGCTCTCCAAGTCGCACCGCAAGCAGGTGCGCCGGCTCCAGCGCACGGCGCTCGACTCGGGTCGCGCCAAGATCCATCTTGCCGCCACGGACGACGACGTCACGTTCGCCCTCGACGCGCTGATCGACATGCAAACCCGCCGCCGGGCTGCCCGGGGCGAGTCGACCCCCTTCGCCGATCCGCGCTTCGTCGGCTTCTTGCGCGACGTCTCGCACCGCATGCTCGCGCTGGGCAAGCTCCGCCTGCATTGGCTCGAAATGGAAGGGCGGCCGATCGCCGTCGAATTGCACCTGGTGGGCAACCGAGTGCTGTACGCCTACCAGGGAGCCATCGACCCCGACGCGCTCGACGCCGAGCCCGGCCGATTGATCACCATCGCCACGCTCCGGCAGGCGATCGCCGATGGCTACCGCGCCTTCGATTTTCTGCGCGGCGACGAACCCTACAAGCTGCACTGGCGCGCCATGCCGCGCGAGACTGTCGACATTCGCATCGTGCCGCGGAACATGACCGCGCAGATGCGACACGGCGCCCGCGTCGCGGGCGAAAGCATGAAGCAGTGGATCAAGAACGGTCTGAAATTCACCGGGCGATTGGCGATCGAGAGCGGAGTGTGACGTATGCCCATCTGGAAGCGGCTGCTGCTGGAGCTCTATTACCACGGCTCGATGCCCTATCGCCGCCGGCGCAATCGCCGCCTGGCCGAGACGGGTCGCGCGCCGGTCGTCGTGCTCGTCTACCACCGCGTGGCCGATGACGCCGCGAACCTGTGGACGCGCCCGAATCGTCTCTTCGAGCAGGAGATTCGCTGGCTGAAGCGCCACTGCGAGCTTGTCTCGCTCGAAGAGGCACAGCGCCGCATCCGCTTGCGGATGAATCACGAGCCTTGCGTGAGCATCACCTTCGACGACGGCTATGCCGACAATTGCCGCCACGCGCTCCCCCTGCTCGTCGCCGAGCGCGTCCCCTGCACCTACTTCGTCACCACGAAGCAGGTGCTCGAAGGGGTCCCCTTCGAGCACGATCTGCGCATGGGCAATAACCTGGCGCCGAACACCATCGAGGAACTGCGGGCACTGGCAGCGGCGGGGATCGAAATCGGTGCCCATACCCGCACCCACGCCGACTTGGGGGGCACCTCCGATTCGGCCGTGCTGCAGGACGAGGTCGTCACGGCGGGTGAAGAACTGCAAGCGGCGCTCGGCAAGCCCGTGCGCTACTTCGCCTTCCCCTACGGTCAGCATCGCAACCTGAACGCCGCCGCCTTCCATATCGCTTACGAGGCGGGCTACGAAGCGGCCTGTTCGGCCTACGGCGGCTACAACTATCCCGGCGACGATGCCTTCCACATTCAACGCATCGGCGTCGACGGTCCCACGATCCGCCTGCGCAACTGGATCGCGGGGGACCCGGTCAAAGAACGTCGCACGCGGCGCTTCTTCTATGGCGTCGACGCCTCGCGCCGACTGCCGACAGGAGTGGCGCAGTCTTGAGCTCCTACGCCGGCGATTCTCTCACCAGCGGTCTCGACGCTGAAAGTTTTGCGACCGGTACGATCGTCGAAGCGCCGGCGACGGTCTCCTGCGCCGTCGCCGAGCACGAATCGACGGCGTCCGCCGTTGAGCCTGCCTCGCCCGAGATTCGCGTGCATGGCCTGGCCGAGAGCATGTTGATCATGCTCGCGTTGATGGTCGTGCAGCGCGGCATCGGCTTCATTCGCGGCATCCTCTTCTGCCGCTGGCTGCCGGTCGAAGAACTGGGGCAGTGGGACCTGGCCTACGACTTTCTGCTGATGGCGGGGCCGATTGCCGTTTTGGCGCTGCCCGGCTGCTTTGGTCGTTACGTCGAATACTACCGCCAGCGTGATCAGTTGCGGACGTTTCTTTGCCGCCTGGCACTCGTGTGCGGCTTGTTGGCCGCGGCCGCTGTCGCCACGGTGATGCTGGCCGCCCCGTGGTTTGCCCGCTTGTTCTTCGGCAACGAGCAGTTCGTGACGCTGACGCTCGTGTGGGCTGGCACGCTTGGCATCGCCGTCGTGTACAACTTCTTCACCGAGCTGTTCATGGCCCTGCGGCAATCGCGCCTCACGGCGATGATGCAATTCGTCAATGGATTGACGTTCGCCACGGTGAGCCTCTTGCTCGTGATCCTCTGGAAACCCTCGGCCACCGTGGTGCTCATAGGGTTTGCCACGGCCTGCGTGGTCTCGGTCGGGGTGGGCCTGCTGTGGCTGCGCGCGACCTGGCGCGCCTTGCCCGCCCGCGAAGCCCCCCTCTCGGCCGCGGGCCTGTGGGGCAAGATTCTCCCCTTCGTCATCTGGGTATGGGTCAGCAATTGGCTCACCAACCTGTTCGGTCTGGCCGCCCGTTACATGATCATCCATTTCAGCGGCATGCCCAGCGAGATCGCGCTGCAACAAGTGGGCGAGTACCACGCCTCGCGCATCGTGCCGCTGTTGCTCGAGACGATTGCCTTCATGCTCAGCGGCATTCTGACTCCCTATCTGAGTCACGACTGGGAAGCCGGGCGGTTCCGCGAGGTATCCGCCCGCTCGAACCTGTCGATCAAGCTCAGCTCGCTGGGCCTGATGGTCGGCGGCCTGGGCATTCTGCTGATGTCGGGACCGTTGTTCGAGATCGCCTTCGAGAACAAGTACGCGCTCGGCAAGGCGATCTTGCCGATGACGCTGGCCTATTGCTGCTGGTTCGGCCTGACGACAATCGTGCAGTCGTATTTGTGGTGCGCGGAGCGCGCCCGCCAGGGAAGTCTCGCCCTGTTGGCCGGCCTGGTCGTGAACGTGGTGTTGAACTTCGCCTGGCTGCCGGTGTACGGGTTGTGGGGGGCCGTGCTGGCCACCTTCATCGGGAACTTCATCACGCTGAGCCTGGTCTACAGCTTTGCCTTGCTGCACCGGCTCTCGTTCGATCCCGGCACGGCCATATTGCTCGCCGCGCCGGGCGTCTTCGCCTTGGGTGTCTGGCCCACGCTGGCCGTGCTGCTGGGACTGGCGATCGCCATCGCCTGCGGCAAGCTCGTGCGACGAGACGAGCAGGCCCAGTTGATTGCCTTCGCACGGCAGTATCTCGACCGCGTCCCCTACCTGCGTCGCTCGCTCACGAATCCAAGTTGAATGGCGTTGCGAGTTCCCCGATGAAATACCGCCACCGCGAACTGTTGCCGATCGAACAACGTGGTCCGCTGCGGGTCGCTTTCGTCACCACGGCGCTCAACGTGGGGGGCGAAGAGACCCTACTGGCGAACATCATTCGGCGCATGGATCGTCGCCGCTTCGCGCCCGAGCTGGTCTGCCTCAAGCAATTGGGCGTGCTGGGGGATCAACTCGTCGTCGAGGTGCCCGCCTTCAACGGCCTGCTGCAAAACAAGTTCGACCTGCGCGTGCTCGCGCGGCTCACCCAATTGTTTCGCGAGCGGCAGACCGATGCCGTCGTCACGGTCGGCACCGGCGGCGACAAGATGTTCTGGGGGCGTCTCGCCGCGTGGCGGGCGGGCGTGCCGGTGATCGCCTCGGCCCTGCATTCGACCGGCTTGCCGAATCGCGTCGAGTTCTCGAATCGCCTGCTCGCGCCCCTGACCGACGCCTTCATCGCGGTGGCCGAGGCGCACGGTTGCTTTCTCGCCAGCGACGAAGGTTGTGCCCCGCGCAAGATTCGCGTCATCCCGAACGGCGTCGATACATCGCGCTTCTGCGATCGCCCCGGCAATGATGCCCTGCGCGCGGAGTTGGGGTTGCCCGTGGGCGCCCCCACGGTTGGCATCGTCGCGGTGCTGCGTCCCGAGAAGAATCACGACCTGTTCTTGCGCGCCGCGGCGATCGTCCATCGCACGGTGCCCGAGGCACGCTTTCTGATCGTCGGCGATGGCCCGTTGCGTCCCGAGATTGAAGCACAGATTCACAATCTGGGTCTTGCAGGCATTGTCCACATGCTGGGCATGCGCCGCGATATCCCCGAGCTGCTGCACGTGATCGACGTCGTCGCGCTGACGTCCAAGATGGAAGCGAACCCCGTCTCCGTGCTCGAGGCGCTCTCGAGCGGACGTCCGGTCGTTTCGACGCGCGTGGGCTCGATTCCCGAGAATGTGATCGATGGCGAAACGGGGTTTCTCGTCCCCCCGGGAGACGAACAAACGCTCGCCGCGCGGCTCACCACCTTGCTGACGAATCCGCAGACGCGCGAGTACCTTGGCCGCGCGGCTCGCGAACGGATCGTGCGGCACGCTTCGCTCGAAAGCATGGTCGGGGGCTACGAGCGGCTGATCGCGGAGATCTACTCTGCGAAAACAACCGGCCGCCGTTGGACAAACGAGCGGGATTCCTCTGCTTCGCCCCCAACCGTTCATGAAGTCGCACCGCTCACCAGAGCAGCAGCCGAGGTGGTGGCCGCCGACGAACGCTAATCCTCTTCGGCCTTGCCAGAATTCAGCGCTTCAAGGAAGCAGCTCGCGCAACATCGCTAGCACGGCAGTCTGACGGTTAGGAAAAACCGCCAGGTTGGCGAAAACGTGCATTTCTTGCACGAGCTTGCCGATTATGGGGCTTGTAATGCCGCGCCGCCGTGCGTCCAAGATCCCGCTAGAGCGGGCATCGTTGCTAGCATGCGCGAGCCAGCCAGAGGCAGGCAAAGATGTTCCTCGACCAGTACCCATCGATCGTCCGGCAGAGTTCCTGTCTCGTAGCGATGGCCTTACTCGTGCTGGGTCCTGCGCAAGTTTCGCGCGCTCAGATGCATACGACTCTGCCTCCCCGACCCCTGCCTTCCGCGACGGGCGCCGCGCCGTTGTCGCGCGAGACCCCGGCCGTACTGTTCGCATCGTCCGACTTCTCGTTCCTTACCAGCGCGAACTTTCTCGACGTGCCCACGACGTCACCGGGCGCGACTGCTTCTTCGGTTGTCCCCGCCTCGGGATATCAACCTCCCCTGGAGTACACCGATCCCAACTATCAAAGCGCGCCAAGCGGCATGCCGGAAGAACAATCGCCGACGCGCGCCTCTCGTGCCTATCAGTACTTCTCGCGCTACTACGATGAACCCGGCATCGGCCCGCGCCCCTACGCCGATTACGCGCCGCGCGGCTACTATCCGCTCGACTATCAGGAGGCGCCCGGTGCGCCACTCTACGAGCGCATCCCGGTACCCGAGCGCGTCACCCCCGAGCAGCTCGAAGAGTCGGTCGTGCGCGGTCCGCTCAACGATTCGTTCATGTTGCCGAGCACGGGCACGTCGTTACGCCTGAGCGGCTTCGTGCGGATGGGAGCGAACTTCAGCTTCGATCCGATCGGCACCCCCGACCTGTTCGTCACGCGGACGATTCCCGTGCCGAACGGTCCGGGCCAGGATATGAATTTCAGTGCGCGTCCGACGCGGCTGAGTCTCGACAGTTGGACGCCGGTGCCCGAGCTCGACACCACGATCCACACCTTCATACAAATGGATTTCCTCAGTGGCAATCCGCCGGGGGTGGGGGCTTCGAACGTTCCTCGTCTGCGCTTCGCCTACCTCGACGTGGGTTACTTCCGCATTGGTCAGGCGACGACCGTATTCATGGATCCGAGTTCCTTTCCGCGCACGGCCGACTTCCAGGGACCAAACGGCATCGTGAACGCGCGGCAGGGCCTGGTGCGCATGACGCTGCCCATCGGCGAACGGGTCTATTGGGCGGCGGCCGCCGAGCAACCTTTCTCCGATATCACGACGTTTGGTCTCGGCGACAACGTGCAGGAGGTACCCGACTTCACCACCCACCTGCGCTACGAGGCCGACCTGTTCCATCTGCAAGCGGCGGCCATCGTGCGCACGATCGGCTATCGCCCGACCGGAGGTTCGGTCGAGCGCGATGCCGGCTACGGCATGAATCTGACCAGCAACTTCCACCCTTGGGCCATCCTGCTGGGAACCGATCCCATCCGCGACCCTTGTCCCGATGGACTCACGCGCAGTCGCGTGCTGCTGCAATACGGCGTCGGCTACGGCATCGCGCGCTATTTTCAAGACACGGTCGGCCAGGGATTCGACGGCGCCGTCACCGCCGCGGGCGCCTTCGAGACGCTCTACACGAACGGTTGGACCACCGCCTACGAGCACTGGATCAACGAAAACTGGATGTTGAACTTCACCTACTCGAAGCTGCGCGTAGGCAATACCGACCTGATGCCCGGCAGTACCTACGCCAATTCGCAGTATCTCGCGACGACGCTCTGGTGGATCCCGGTCACGAATCTCTCGATCGGCCTCGAGTATCTGTGGGGGCAGCGCGAGGACATCGACGACGAGAGCGGCCGCGCGCAACGGTTGCAGACGGCCTTTCAGTACAACTTCTAAGTACGACCGCGCGTACGACTTCAGGAATTCCGTCACCATGCCAGGAGTACGGCGCTTCGCCTTACGCCTGCTTTTGGCGATGCGCGGCGCCCTGGAAATCGCCTGCCCAGGGGGATAAAATCCCCATCTTCTCCGCGCAAGATCTTTTTCTGAAAGCGACTTCTCTGAGCGTCGTGCGATCACTCCCGGCAGAACCTCGATGAGCATCGAACTGGCCTTGGTCTTGGGCCTGCTGGCCGCGGCGATCGTCATGTTTGCGATCAACAAGCCGCGCATGGATGCCGTGGCCCTGCTCGTGCTCACCGTGTTGCCCTTGACGGGCGTCATCACGATGAGCGAGGCCCTCGCCGGTTTCAGCGATGCGAACATCGTGCTGATCGCGACTCTGTTCGTCATCGGCGACGGGCTCGTGCGCACGGGTGTGGCCCGGCGTCTGGGAGACTGGCTCACCGGCAGGGCCGGCAGCAGCGAGCCGCGCCTGATCGCGCTGTTGATGCTCGTCGTGTGTGGACTCGGCGCGACGATGAGCTCGACCGCGGTCACGGCGATCTTCATCCCGGTGGCACTGCGCATCGCGCAGAGCACCGGCACCTCGGCCAGCCGGCTGATGATGCCTTTAAGCTTTGCCGCCCTCGTCAGCGGCATGATGACGCTCGTGGCCACGGCCCCCAACCTCGTCGTCAACAGCGAGCTGGCCCGGCACGGCATCCCCGGCTTTTCGTTCTTCAGTTTCACTCCATTCGGATTGCCGGTCCTGGCACTGGGTGTCGGATACATGCTCTTCGCGCGGCGTTGGCTGCCCGAGAACAAGCCCGAGTCGCAGGGCACGAACGGTCCTTCGCTGGCCGACTGGGTCGACGAGTATCGACTGGCCGACCGCGAGCAGCGCGTGCGCGTGATGTCCAGTTCGCCCCTCATCGGACGAACGCTGGCCGAGATCCGCCTGCGCGACAATCCCGGCGCCAGCCTGGTGGCCATCGAGCGGATGGGACGTTTGATTCAACCCACGGCCAAGACCGTGATTCGCGCCGGCGACGTGCTGCTGGTCGATCTCTTCGCGCCCGACGCCGATGCCGAGGCTTTGCGCCAGCAATACGCGCTCGAGGCCTTACCCCTCGGGGGAGCCTTTTTCAACGATCGCGCCCAAGACATCGGCATGGCCGAGGCGATTGTCCCGGCCGACTCGTCGTTCGTCGGCAGCAGTGCGGTGCAGGCCGAGATTCGCTCGCGCTACGGGCTGACCGTGATCGGCTTGCGTCGCGGCGCCGTCGCCCACGAACGTGGGCTGCGCGACGAAGTGCTGAAGATCGGCGACACGTTGCTCTTGATCGGCCCGTGGCGCGCCATCCGCAATATCCAGGCCGGGGGCAAGGATCTCGTCATGCTCAGCCTCCCCGCCGAGTATCAAGATGTCTTGCCGGTCGTCGGCAAAGTACCGCAAGCCCTGGTCAGCCTGGTCCTGGTCGTCGGACTGATGGTGAGTGGTGTCGTCCCCAACGTGCAGGCGGCCTTGCTGGGCTGCCTGCTGATGGGGGTGCTGGGTTGCGTCACGCTCGAAAGCTCCTACCGCTCGATCGATTGGAAGACCATCGTGCTCATCGTGGGTATGCTTCCTTTCTCCACGGCGCTGCAGCGGACGGGCGGAGTCGAGCTGGCATCCGAAGGATTGATGGCCGTCACCAGCGGCGTCGGTCCGCAGGGCGTGCTGGCGGCCCTGTTCGCAATTACGGCGCTGTTGGGCATGTTCATCTCGAACACGGCCACCGCGGTCTTGATGGCGCCGGTCGCCATTGCCGTGGCGCAGGAACTCGAGCTCTCTCCTTATCCCTTTGCAATGATCGTGGCGCTGGCCGCCTCGACTGCGTTCATGACGCCCGTCTCCTCGCCGGTCAACACGCTCGTCGTGACGCCGGGCAATTACAACTTCGCCGACTTCGTGAAACTGGGGGTACCGTTCAGCTTCATCGTCTTGATCGTCAGCGTGCTGCTGGTGCCCATCGTGCTACCGTTCTGAGCGTTTTCGCGTTGCTTTCCTCGAGCGCCCCGGCAAAAGCCTCTCTATGACCAAAGCCAGCTCCGCCGCGGCGGCAAACGCCGCCCAGAAATCGTTCATGCAGCGCTTTCTCGACATCGTCGAGCGGGTGGGCAATATGGTGCCCCACCCGGTGCTCATCTTCCTGATCTTGATTGCGCTGGTGATCGTGCTCTCGCACATCCTGCATTTGACGGGGGTCAGCGTCTCGTACGAGACGATCAACCCCGAGACCCACAAGCTGGAGCCCGCCACCACCGCGCCGCGCAGCCTGCTCACGCTCGACGGCATGCGCTTCATCTACTCGTCGCTGATTCCCAACTTCATGGGTTTTACGGCCGTGGGACTGATGATCGCCGCCATGACGGGCGCCGGCGTCGCCGAAGAAGCAGGACTCGTCAAAGCGCTGATTCGCAAGCTCGTCCTCGTCTCGCCCGGCTGGGCGCTGGCCTACATTCTTTCGTTCGTCGGCATCATCTCGAGCATCGCTTCCGACGCGGGCTATCTCGTGCTGATTCCGCTCGCCGGCACGGCCTACCTCAGCATCGGCCGTCATCCGCTCGCGGGACTGGCCCTGGGCTTTGCCGCCGTCGCCAGCGCCTTCACCGTCAATATGCTCATCAAGCCGCTCGATGCCGTGCTCGTCGAGTTCACGAACGATGCCATCCATCTGGTCGATCCCAATCAATCGATCGGGCTGGCCTCGAACCTGTGGTTCTCGATCGTCTCGGTGATCTTTCTGACGGTGATCGTAGCCTTCGTCACCGAACGAATGATCGAGCCGCGGTTGGGCAAATACCAGGCGGACGGAGACGCCGACGAGACGGGCCCGGAGCAAGGCGCCGAACTCTCGGCCGACGAATCGCGTGGCCTCAAGTTCGCCGCGCTCGGGCTGGTGGCCGTGCTCCTCGCCTTTGCCTTGCTGACGATCCCCAGTTGGGCCCCGCTGCGCAATCCCGACACGGGAGAGTTGATCGGCAACTCCCCCTTCATGAATGGCCTGATCGCCCTCATCATGGTGCTGTTTCTCGTCACGGGCGCCGCGTATGGCTTTGGCGCCAGGACGATGAGCAACATCACCGACATCATCAAGGCCATGGAAAAAGCCATGAGCGGGCTTGGGGGGCTGATCTTGTTGTTTCTCGTGCTGGCCCAGTTCGTGGCCTACTTCAACTACACGAACATGGGCACGATTCTCGCACTCAAGCTCTCCGACGTGCTCAAAGAGGCGAACATCGGCCCATTCTGGCTCTTGATCAGCTTGATCTTCGTCGTCGCGCTGCTCGATCTGCTGATTACCGGCGCCATCGCCAAGTGGGCCATCTTCGCGCCGATCTTCGTGCCCCTGTTGCTCAAGCTGGGAGTCGATCCCGAGGCCGCGCTCGCCGCCTATCGCATTGGCGACTCGCCCATCAATTCCATCACACCGCTGAATGCCTACTTCGCACTCGTCGTCGGCTTCACGCAGAAATACGACAAGGACGCGGGCGTCGGCACCGTCGTCTCCTTGATGCTCCCCTACGTGGTCATCATGCTCGTACTGTGGACGGTGCTCTTCGCCGCCTGGTACCTGTTGGGACTCCCCTGGGGTCTATAATCGTTCGCTCAACAAGAAACGCGAGCGGCGCGACAACTCCGCGTCGTTCTTAGCGCTGCAAAAGGACACCTACCATGTCTGCCAACTCGATTCCCCTCGACGTGAAGTCCGCCGAAGAGCATCTGCTGCGCTTCCTGGCCATTGAAGGCCTGAGCGGCGAAGAAGCCGCCATCGCGGTCGCCGTCTCTGACGAATTGAAGAAGGTTGGAGTGCCCGAGTCGGCCATTCGTTACGACAAGGCGAACGAGCGCATCTCGCTGCCGACGCAGACCGGCAATCTCTACGCCGATCTACCCGGCACGCGCGAAGGAGCCCGTCTGCTCTTCGCCACGCATCTCGACACCGTGCCCATCTGCGCCGGCGCGAAGCCGAAGCGCGACGGGGGACGCATCGTCACCGATGGCACAACCGGCCTGGGGGGCGACAATCGCACCGGTTGTGCGGTGCTCGTGGTATTGGCCGAAACGCTGCTCAAGCACAAGCTGCCCCATCCGCCGATCACGCTGCTCTTCACCGTGCGCGAAGAAAGTGGTCTGCAGGGGGCGAAGCACATCGATCCGGCCGATCTCCGCGGGGCCACGATGTGCTTCAACGTCGATAGCAAGGTGCCCGCCGATTTGATCATCGGCGCCGTGGGACAAGAGACTTGGGAAGTCGAGATCAAGGGCCAGGCGGCCCACGCCGGTGTCGCGCCGGAGAAGGGCGTCTCCTCGACGCTGGTGGCCTCGCTCGCTCTGGCCGAGGCGTATCGCCAGGGGTGGTGGGGCAAGGTCGTCAAGCCGGAGGGAACCGGCACGAGCAACGCCGGCATCTTCGGCGGCAAGCATGGCAAGGCCGCCGGCGATGCGACGAACGTCGTGACCGATTACGTCTACGTCCGCGGCGAGGCGCGCAGCTCCGATGCCCCCTTTGCCTCGAAGATTACCGAGGCCTTCCGCGCCGCGTTTACGAAGGCCGGCTCCGAGGTGAAGGACGTCGACGGCAAGACCGCCCGTGTGGAATTCGACGGACACGCGGCTTACCCGCCGTTTCGCATTGCTGAAGACTCCCCCGTGGTGGTCCATGCGAAGCGCGCCGCCGAATCGATCGGTCTGCAGCCCACGACCCTCTTCTCGAACGGCGGGCTCGACGCAAACTGGTTCGTCAAGCATGGCGTGCCGACCGTCACCATCGGCGCCGGCCAGCACGAGATTCACACCGTCAAGGAATTCGTCGAGCTGTCGCAGTTCGCCGACGGATGTCGACTGGCCGTGGCACTGGCCACCATCGAAGCGAAGTAGGCTCAGCGTCCTTTGTAGGTCGGCAGCCAGCGGCAGGGGATGAGCGCCAACAGGGCCAGCCCCGACAGCGTGAGAAAGCCGATCTTCAAGGCCCGCAAGCGCGACTCGGTATTGATCCGCACGGCTTCGTCCACTTTTTCGGACGTAGCGCTCGTCTGCGCCAAGCGCTCCTTGAGCTGATCGTTGCGAATGAAGTTGATGTTCTCGAGATCGAACTCGGCGCGTAGCTCGTTCGTCTTGAACTCGCTGGGGATCACGGGGTTCTCGACCAGTTCGGTCATCACGAGGCCGCCGAGCAGTCCGACGAGCAACGCCCCCATCGTGGCGGTGCCCACGGCCGCCGCCAGGTTCTGCGTCACCCCGCGCAACGAGCCGACGTCTCCGGCGAGCGACTGCGGCGCCGCCGTCACCAGCACGTTGAAGAGGAGCGTCACCAGGGCGCCTTGCCCCAACCCCACGGCGATCAGTCCCGCGATCACCGCCGGCACGCTCCAGTCGTTTCGCACGACGAAGGCCAACCAGGCCGTGCCCACGGTCACCAGCAGGAATGCCACCGTGGCAATCTGCCGCGGCGTGAAGCGCTCGTACAGGCGCACGATCAAGATCGCCGTGAAGAACACGGTCAACATGAAGGGCATCATGGCCATCGACGTGGCCATGCTCGTGTTACCCTGCACGATCTGGATGTAGAGCGGCACGGAGAAGTTGATCGCCGCTTCCATGCCCACGATCACGAAGAGCGCGATCATGGTGGCCCATTCCATCGGCGAATCGACCACCTCGAGCGCCAAGAGCGGCGTGCCCCCCGAGCGAGCGTGGCGATGCGTCCACAGGATGAAGAGCGAAAAGACGATGACGCCCACCACGATCATGAACGGCGCCGGCGATGCGCCGACGATATCGAACGGCGCCGTCGGCCGTGCGAGCAGCACGCCCCAATTGCGGATGTTGTTAAAGCCGAACGTGATCAGAATGATGCCTACCGCAGAGAGGACCACGCCCAGGGCATCGATCTTTACCTCGGCCTTCCCCTGCGACGGCTTGAGCTTGAAGCTCAAGAGCAAGATCGCCGCCGAGTGGACGATCAGCAGGCCAAAGCCCAGCCGCCAGTTGATCGACGCGACGAAGCCGACAATTACGAAGGCCAGCACACCAGCGATCGCGCGGGCAGAACCGAGCCAGCCCACGGCCTGCGCCTGCTGCTTGCCCTGGTAGTGGTTGGCGATCAGCACGACGAGTGTCGGCACGAGCCCCGAGGCCCCCAGGCCCGCCAGCGCCTGCGCCGCGAGCATCACCTCGGCCGTGGGACTCGCCACCATCAGCACCATCGCCACGGCGAGCATCGCCACGGCGATCTGAAAGAAGAGCTTGGCGCCAAAGCGCTGGCTCAGCTTCGCCCCCAACAAGATGAAGCCCGACACGCCGAGCGAATAGAGCACGATCGCCGTGCCGACGGTCGTGGGAGGGGTATTGAAGCTGGAGACCATGCCTCCCATCGACACGGGCAGCGCTGCCACGTTGAACGACATCAACATCTGCCCCATGGCGATGACGATCATCGGCAACCAGGAATCGCGCACCTCGTCAACGTTCGTCTGCGAAGCGGCCATGTTGTTCACTCCCTGCCTCTTGGTTGAAAGGATCGTGTGAAGTCGGCGAAGCGCCGCTCATACCTCGGGCTTCGAGACGAACAGGTCCATGCCCATCTGTTGCGAAAGGAACCTGGCGACGAGTTGCCCCTTCACGCTATTGCCCGCCGCGTCGAGCGGGGGGGCGAAGGTGCCCAATCCGCCTTTGCCCGGCGAAACGGTGACAATGCCACCGCCGATGCCACTCTTGCCCGGTAGGCCGATGTCGTAGAGCCAGTTGCCCGACGTCTCGTAGAGTCCCGCCGTGGCCATGACGGCCAGGGCATAATGGCAAACCGTCGCATCGACGACCCGCTCCTTGGTCACCGGATTGACGCCGCCGTCGGCCAGCGTGGCCCCCATGACGGCGAGATCGCGGGCGCTGACATTGAGCGAGCACTGTTTCGTATAGAGATCGGTCGCCTCGGCCGGCTCCAGATAGATGCGGCCAAAGCTTTGCAGCAGTCGCGCGATGCTCTGATTGCGAAAGTTCGTCTCCGAGGCCGAGGCGTACACCTCGTCGTTCAAGGGAAGCGTGCGTCCGGCAAAACGCGAGAGTCCTTCGTGGATGAACTTCCACTTGTCGGCCAGGCTGTCGCCCGGCACCAGACTGGTCGTGGCGATGGCACCGGCGTTGACCATGGGGTTCGTGCGGCCCAGGTCGCCTTGCTCGATGGCGGCCAGCGAATTGAATGCCAGTCCGGTCGCATTCACCCCCACCTTGTCGCGCAGCGCTTCGTGCCCCAGCACTTCGCAGACGAGCGCGAAGACGAAGGGCTTCGACACGCTCATGATCGTGAACTCGTACTGCGCGTCTCCGGCACTATAGACGTTGCCATTCGACTCGACGACGCAGAGGCCGAAGAGATCCTTCGGCACGCGGGCGAGCGCCGGATAAACCTCGGAGTTCTTGCCCTCTGCGTTCGACTTGAACAGCTCGTAGGCCTCGGCCACCAAAGCAGCCGAAAGTTCGGCAGGGGGCAAGTGACCGGTCGAAATATACGGGGGACGACTTCCCGACGCGCTCGCAATGGTCTTGTTCATCATGTTCCGCTGACGGCGGAAAAAGAGATTCGGAATGCGTCACGCCGTACTACGACGCGCGCTCCCGCTCGGTCGTGGGTTCGTGAATGTCGTAGAAAATGGCGTACACCACCGGCATGACGATCAGCGAAAAGACGCACGCGAACGATAGCCCGAACATGATGCAGACGGCCATCGTGCCGAAGAACGGATCTTTCAAGAGTGGAATCATGCCCAGCACCGTGGTCAATGCCACCATGCAGACGGGGCGCATCTTGCTTACGCCGCCGTCGAGGATCGCCTGGTAGGCCGACTTCCCCTGCTCGCGCTCGTAGAGAATCTTGCTCAAGACGACGATCTGGTTCTTGATCTGCTCGCCGGCCAGCGCCAACACGCCCAACAAGGCCATGAAGCCAAAGGGCTGCCCGGTCACCAACAGACCGGTCGTCACGCCGACGATCGCCAGCGGCATCACGAGCCAGATCAAGATCGTCGCGCGGAACGAATTGAAGAGGCACACCACGATAAAGACCATCAGCGCCACCACGAAGGGAATCGGCTGTGCGAGCGCGGCTCGTGCATCGCGCGAGTTTTCGTGCTCGCCACCCCACTCGAGCGTGTAGCCCGGGGGCAACTCGATCTGCTCGATCGCCTGGCGCACGCGGCCGAATAACTGGCTCGGCAGCCCCGTGCGTGGATCGGCATGCACCGTGAGCGTGGGAAAGCGATTCCGGCGGTGGACGATCGGGTCTTCCCAAACTACTTCGGCGCCCGAGGTGACCTGGCTGAGTGGGATCATCCGCCCGGCGATGGGGCTCCAGATCTGTAGGCTGTCGATGAAGCCGACATCCTCGCGCTCGGAAAGGGGGGGCCGCGCGACGATGGGCAGCAGGCGCGACTCCTGCGGAAAGAGCCCCGTGCCGACGCCCCCGGGCTCGCGGTAGAATCCGACGGCGCGCCCCTCGAAGCTCGTCTCGAGCGCCTGGGCCACCTCGACGCGCGTGATGCCGTTGCGCCGCGCCTGCAATTCGAGCAGCTCGGGCCGAACCACCTTCTCGCGTTCGCGCCAGTCGTTGCGAATGCAGAGCGCTCCGCCGTCTTCCTCGATAGTCGCCAGTGCTTCATCACCCAGGCGGCGCAGCACCGCAGGGTCGGGCCCGCTGAAGCGGGCCTGAATGCGCCCCCCCTGGCCGGGACCCAGCAGAAACTTCTTGGCGATCGTGTTGGCGTTGGGCTGCTGCTCTTCCAAATAACGCTGAATCTCGACGATCAGACCGTCGATCTTCGTCGCGTCGTCCACGTCGACCAGGAACTGCACGAAGGCGCGGTTCTCCTTCTCGGGCGAATAGACCAGCAGAAAACGCAGGCCGCCGCCACCGATGAACGACGTCACGTGCGTCACGCCGGGTAGTGTCTGGATGAACTGCTGCACCTCGTCGGCAAAAACCTCCGACTGTCCGATGTGCGTGCCCGACGGCAGAAACGCGTCGACCATGAACTGCGGACGCGTCGCCGGCGGGAAAAAGCTCTGCGTCACCTTCGTGAACCCGAAGGCGCACAGCACGAACGCCACCAGCGACATCCCGATCACCATCCAGCGGTAACGCAAGGCCAGCGTCAGCAGCCGTTTGTACCCCTGAAAGAAGAAGCCGTCGTAGGCGTCGCCATCCTCGTCGTCGCGCTCGATCGGCTTGAAGAACAAGTAACCCAAGAGCGGCGTCACCGTGATCGACGACAGCCAACTGAGACTGAGCGAGATGAAAATCACCCAGAAGAGCGAGTTGGTGTACTCGCCCGTGCTGTCTTCCGACAGGCCGATGGCCGCGAAGGCGATCACACCGATGGCCGTGGCGCCGAACAGCGGCCACTGGTTTTGCGCGACCACGTCGCGTACCGTTTGGAGTTTGTCGCGGCCGGCTTCGATGCCGACCTTGATCCCCTCGACCACGATGATCGCGTTGTCGGTCAGCATGCAGAGCGCGATGATCAGCGCGCCGAGCGAGATCCGCTCCATGAGCAGATCTCCCTTCATGAACATCACGAGGAACGTGGCCATGATCGTGAGGAACAAGACCATGCCGATGATGATGCCGGTCTTGCGTCCCATGGCGAAGAGCAGCACGACGAAGACGATCGTCACGGCCTTGGCCAGGTTGAACATGAAGTCGTTCGTGGCGGCAGAGACCGCCTCGGGCTGGAAGTTGATCTCGCCGATCTCGATGCCCAGCGGCTGGTTCGCCTCGAGCTCGTTGAGCTTCTTACGAACCGCCGCGCCCATCGTGACGACGTTGCCCCCTTGCACGGTCGAGATGCCGAGCCCGATCGCCGGCCGGCCGTCGTAGCGCAGCATGCGGCGCGGCGGATCCTGATCGGCCCGTTCGAGCATGGCCACGTCCTTGAGCTGCAATTGCCGGCCGCTGCGATCCGAACCGATCACCATTTCCAGCAGGTCGTTGACCGAACGGAATTCTCCCTGGGGGTCGAGCGCGATGTGCTCTTCGCCCACGCGCACGCGACCGCCGTCGACGGCGATGTTCTTCGCCTGCAACAAGCGATAGATCTGCTCTTCGTGGATGCCGAGCTGCGCGAGCCGCTGCCGCGAGATCTCGAGATACACGACTTCCTGCTGCTCGCCGAACAGCTCGACGCTTTTCACGCCCGGCGCTTGCAACAGCTCGCGCCGCAGGAACTCTGTGTAACGGCGCAGCTCGGGAAAGGTATAGCCATCCCCCGTGATGGCCAGGAAGATGCCATACACGTCGCCGAAGTTGTCGATCACGATCGAGCGCCCCCGCACGGCCGGTGGAAGCTGGGGCTGCGCGTCGTTGATCTTGCGGCGCAGTTCGTCCCACACCTGGGGAATGGCGTCGCGGTGGTAGCGAGCCTGGATCACCGCGGTGACCACCGACATGCCACGCGTCGACTCCGACTCGACTCGATCGAGCTGCCCCAATTGCTGGCAGGCGATCTCGAGGGGATTGGTCACCTCGAGCGCGACCTCTTCGGCGCTCGCGCCGGGATAGGGCGTGATGATCAAGGCCTCTTTGATCGTGAACTCGGGGTCTTCGAGCCGCCCCATCTGCCGATAGGCGACGAAGCCCCCCAAGACGATAAAGATCATGGCCACGAAGACCACGCGATTGTTGCGAACCGAGAGGACCCCAGGGTTCATAGCTGCCCCCCGAGTGCGTCACCCAGCTCGCGCACCTTCATTCCCTCGCGGAGAAAGTTTACGCCCGCGACGGCAATGCGGTCCCCCGGCGAAAGCCCTTCGACGATTTCGATCAGACTCCCGCTGGCGGCGCCGAGCTTCACGGGGCGCCACGCGACGACCTCGTCCTCGCCCACGAGCCACACGCCTTGCTGTCCCTCGGCATTCTTGGCCAGGGCGGTGATGGGGGCCTCGAGATGGTTTTGCAGCACTCGCGCCCGGCGATAGGTGAAGTTGACCGTCGAGGTCATGCCTGGCAGCACATTCACTCCTTCGGTAGCCTGTAGCGCGACGCGGACTTGGAACGTTTGCGTGACGGGATCGGCCCGCTGGGCGATCTCCTCGATGTGCGCCGGAAACTGCAAGCCCGGCGCCCCACTGAATTCGACCAGGATCGAGACGATATCGGCCCGGCTCAGATCGGCGGCCATGATCGACTCGGGCACGTCGACCACCACCTCGATCTCGTCGACGTCCTGAAACTTGACGATCGGCTGTCCGGCGGTGACGTTTTGGTTCACCTCGACAAACCGCTGCGCGATGACCCCGTCGTAGGGGGCGCGGAGCGTGGCATCTTCCAGTTGGAGATTCGCCTCCACCACGCGGCCCTCGAGCCCCCGAATGGCGGCCTCCTGCGCCTCGATGTCCTCTTCGCGTGCGATCATGCCCATTTCGAGCATTTGCACGGCCGCGTTGTGTTCTTCCTGCGCCACGCGATAAGCGGCCTTATCGCGGTCGAACACCTCGCGCGAGATCGTGCGCGATTCGACCAGCCGCGACGAACGATCGAACTGCGCCCGGGCATTGACGAGTTGTGCCTCGGCCGCGCGGACCTGCGATTCGAGCCGCAGCCGCTGCTCGGTACGTTCGCCGGTTTGCAGGGCGCGCAACGCCGCCCGCGCCCGATCGAGTTCGCCTTGCAAGGCGGTCAGACGAGCCTGGAATTCATCGGGGCGCAAGCGGCCGATGACATCTCCCTTCTTCACCGCCTGGCCTTCGCGAACGGGCAGCTCGATGAGCACGCCGGGAACTTGAAACCCCAGTTCCACGCGCTGGGCCGCTTCGGCCTTGCCGGGGAAAAGCCGCGTGCGGGTGTCCCCCCCCGGCGTCACCACCACGGTCCGGACCGGGCGGACGGGTACAACTCGGTCTTTGTCGCCCGACGAACAGCCACTCCACACGATCAACGCCAGGGCCAACCCCGCCGCTTGCCATCGGCTAGCGCGACGGGCGAGCCCGCGAGAAAATGCCTTCATGATGCGCACGATGCTCCACACTGCGAGAGAATCGCGCCGCGAAACGAACGATGCAGCGCAGAATTCATGCGACTGCCTTTGGCGCTGAACGTATGTCGGACAAGACGGAACCATGCGGCAAGCGCAAGACACCGATGCTGGCCGCGGCGTGCTGCGATCCGGCAGCACAGAATATCGCCGCTGGTGACGTGATCTGCCATTCGGCCCGTTCGGTACCTTGTGCCGTCCAAGAGCACTCGTAGGCTACGAACAGCCCCCCAGATTGTCAATCAACGGCACGGCTAACAATCGCCATCCCCCCGGTAACTCGGAGATCGGCCACACCTCGCGACTCCGATGCCACCCCCTCTTCGACTCTTGCCAGCGGCCTCGTCGGGCACCTATATTCTGGGCTTCCCCCCGCAGTGCCTTCCCACCTCTCGACCTTGCAGGGGTCTGTCCCATTCTGTTGAAGAGTGCGCGCCCCATCGGGTGCGTGGAAACATGGACTCACCCGGAAAACGACTGCGCCAGGCGATCGTCGGCGGAACGATTCCGATCCCCGGCGCCTTCAACGCGCTCGTCGGACGCATGATCGAAGAGTTGGGCTTTCCGGCCGCGTACCTCTCGGGCGCGGCCTTTTCAGCCGGCGTGATGGCCATTCCCGACATCGGGCTCTTCACCCTCAATGAACTCACCGCGCAAGTGACGCTCTTCACGCGGCAGGCGCGGATCCCACTGGTTGTCGACGCTGACACCGGCTTCGGCGAGGCCGTCAACGTCGAACGCACGGTCATTGAGCTCGAAGCGGCTGGCGCCGCAGCGTTGCAGCTCGAAGATCAACGCTTGCCGAAGCGTTGCGGCCACCTCTCGGGCAAGGCCCTCGTCGAGCGCGAGGAAATGTGCGCCAAGCTCCGCGCCGCCGCCGCCGCGCGGCGCGATCCCGACCTCGTCATCCTCGGCCGCACCGACGCCCGGGGCGTGCTCGGTTTCGATGCCGCCGTCGAGCGCGCCAAGCGCTATCTCGATGCCGGCGCCGACTGGATCTTTCCCGAGGCGCTGGCCGATCGCGACGAGTTCGAGCGCTTCGCCCGCGCGGTCGAGGCCCCGTTGATTGCCAACATGACCGAATTCGGCAAGAGCGAGCTGCTCACGCTCGAAGAGCTGCGGCAACTCGGCTATGCCGGCGTCCTCTACCCAGTGACGCTGCTGCGCGTGGCCATGAAATCGGTCGAAGAGGCGCTCGGCACGCTGAAGAGTGAAGGGACGCAACGCTCGCTCGTCGGGCGGATGCAAACCCGGCAGGAACTTTACGACCTGATTCGCTACACCGATTACGAAGAGCGCGACCGCGCTCATTTCCGTGGAGAGAAGACGCCATGAGCGAAGAGATTTACAGCCCGGGCCTCGAAGGGGTCATCGCCGGCGAGACCGCCGTCAGCACGATCGTCGGCGGCCTGCAGTATCGCGGCTACTCGATCGAAGAATTGGCCGACAAGTCGAACTTCGAGGAGACGGCCTTCCTGCTGCTCCACGGCCACCTGCCCAAGGCCCCGGAACTGGCGTCCTTCCAAGAGCGCGTCCGCTCGCAGGCGGGCGTCGCGCCCGAGATCCTCGACTTCGTCCGCCAGATTCCCCGCGGCGTGCCGACGATGGACGTGCTGCGCACCGGGGCGAGCGCCCTGGCGCACTGGGATCCCGAAGCCCAAAAGATGGACCATGACGCCAACCTGCGCAAGGCGGAGCGTTTGCTGGCGCAGTTGCCGGTGGTGCTGGCGGCCCGCTTCCGCTTTCTCGAAGGGAAGGAGGCCGTCGCGCCCGACGCCAAGTATAGCCTGGCGGCCAATCTCGTCTGGATGCTCTCGGGCGAGACCCCCAGCGAGCGCTCGACCAAGGCGATGGACGTCTCGCTGATTCTCTACGCCGAGCACGAGTACAACGCGTCGACCTTCGCCGCCCGCGTGATCTGCTCGACGCTGGCCGACCTGCACTCGGCCGTGGCCGGAGCGATCGGCGCGCTCAAGGGTCCGCTGCACGGCGGGGCCAACGAACGCGTGATGGAAGTTCTGCAGGAAGTCGGCACCGCAGCCAACGCCGAGAAGTGGGTCCGCGACGCGCTGGCCAAGAAGCAGCGCATCATGGGCTTCGGCCACCGCGTCTATAAGGATGGCGACCCGCGCGCGGCCTATCTCAAGCCCCTCTGCGCCGCGCTGGCCAAGGAAACCGGCCACGAAGACATGGAACAGATGGCCGACGTGATCGAATCGATCGTCCGCACGGAGAAAAAGCTGCCGCCGAACCTCGACTGGCCCAGCGCCCGGCTCTACTACTACATGGGCCTGCCGATCGACCTCTACACGCCGCTGTTCGTGGTGAGCCGCGTGGCCGGCTGGAGCGCCCACGTCATCGAGCAGTTGGACAACAACCGCCTGATCCGGCCACGGGCCCGCTACACGGGGGCCCTGGGGGCCAAATACGTGCCGATTGCCGAGCGGTAGATCGCCGATCGGGCAGGTACGGCTTGATTTTGCCCACAGGTTTTGCGCAGCCTAGGATAACTTGCGGTGCATCCAATCCCGGTGACTATCTGGTCCGCCTGATGATCGATGGAGCAGAGTGGAAGCGATTGCCACTCTACGCCGTGCAAAAAGCGAGTCCCGTGTTGCCGTCCCTGGAAGAGCTCGATGCACTCGCGACAGAACCTTCGCAGGATTGGTTGAACGACAGGTCCTGGGCAGACTATGACCCTTAGCAGGGGGCAGCCTACGTCAGACCCAACGCCAGTTTTAGACACTTGTCGACCTCGCGCATCGCGGTTTTCGACAGATTGCCGATTGCGCCCAGAACAAGGGTCGGCTGAATGGTTGATAGATTCTCGCAGCGCACCACGCAAACGGCCGTGAGACGCGAAGCTGGCTCTCGAGCCGGTTCGATAAGCACGCGTGTGGGTATCAATGGTGCGCTGGCGGAAATCGCCGCAATGACAATGTCGGGCGATTTGATGGTATCGGACTGCACGACGAATGCGGGGCGGCGTTTGCTGCCCGACAAATCGGTAAAAGGGTACTCGACGATGATGATCTCGCCGCGTTTCATTGCGGTTTGAGATCGTCGAAGATGGCTGACTCGGGGTCTTCCCAGCCTGCGGCACGGCCGAAGGCCTGCAACTGGGCCTTCCGTTCCTCATCTGAGGGTTCACCCAATTCAAGCGTGGCGATTAAACGCCGATAGATGGCCTCGCTCACGACGAAATAGTGCTCTTGGCTGAGCGGATCGACCAGTTCGACCGGTCCGGACGCAGCCGCGATAGCCTGTCGCAGTTCTGGCGTGAGTTCAGTCATTTTTGATCCCCATAATAACTATACTATCGTGCCCGCGCACGAGGGTACAGCAAGCGGAAATGCCACGGAAAATCGGCTTCTCGCGTGGATTTCCGGTCGATCACAGGATGGCAGTCTCCATGCCATGATGCCATGCTCCCCCGAAAAGTCCCCCTTCGCGCGGTTCCGGGGATGCGTATAATGACGGGTTCTCGCTACTGGCGGTTGGCCGCCGGGGCCTCCTTCTGGTCGTGCTACGTCCGCGGGGCTGCCGCCCGCGACAGGAATTTGGTGAACGATGCCCAAGCTCAAGACGCACAAGAGTTCAAAAAAGCGTTTCCGCGTGACGGCCACCGGTAAGGTGAAGCACCGCGGCGCCGGCACCAGTCACCGCCTGGCCTGGATGAAGCACTCTCAGAAACGCAAGCTGCGTGGCACGCGCTGCCTGTGCGAGGTCGAGGCCAAACGCGTCCTACGCGCCTTGGCCGGCGGGAGCTACTAGAGTTATCTGATGGCGAGCCGGCGATATTTGTTTGCCGGCTCGAACGCCACTGCTGCGATCAACGGCTCACGCCGTCGGTGTCCGGCCAGCAGGGCCACACGTTGTCCGCCCTAGGGTGGCAACGACCGACGCCCGAATTCGCGGCGTCCAAGCACGGGACGGGCTGTCCAACGCGCTCCGAACGACCGGGGCGGGCCTCGATTCCCGCGGGAGAGAACGATGAGAACGACCAAAGGCGCGGCGCGAGCGAAGGCCAAGCGTCGCCTGTTCAAAAAGGCCAAGGGGTTTGTCGGCGGACGTGGCACGCTGTTGCGGACCGTCAAGGAAACGCTCGCCCGGAGCGGCGCCTTCGCCACCCGCGACCGCCGCACGAAGAAGCGCAACTTCCGCCAACTCTGGATCATCCGCATCAACGCGGCGGTCCGCGAGCGTGGCATGAAGTACAGCGACTTCATCCACGGCCTCACCCTCTCGCAGATCGGCCTGGACCGCAAGATCCTGGCCGATATGGCCGTGAACGATCCGGCCGCCTTCGATCTGGTGGTCGAGGAAGCCAAGCAGGCCCTGCCCAACAAGTAGTCCTCGGGCCAAGGCGCGATCAAAACGTTTCAGGAGAGGCGGTACGATTCGCCTCTCCTGTTTCGTTGGTGGCGAACGATCCGCCAATCTAACAACAACCGAGTTGTTATCGTCGCCGCGCTCAAGGTTGCTACAATTTGGCCGAGTCTAGCCTGACTGATAGCGCCGGAGTTATCAGCCGCTCGTCCGAACGCCACGCCAAGGGCGTGTGTCTGAACTGGTCGGAGGTGATCGACCGTGGGCCTTGCCGAATTCATCGCCGAGCTCGACGCGCTCGAGGCCGCCGCGCGCGCGACGTTCGCCTCGGCCGCGACCCCCGAGGCCCTCGAAGCGGCACGCATCGAGTTCCTGGGCGCGAAAGCCGGACGACTCAAGTCGGCCCAGAAGGGACTCGGTGGCATTCCCCCCGCCGACAAGCCGGCTGCCGGCAAACGCTTCAACGAGGCGAAGCAGGCCATTGAAGCGGCATTCGAGACGGCTAAGTCCGCCCCAGGTGGATCTGCCGGTGCCGCCAGGCCGCCCCAATCACTCGAAGATACGACGCTGCCCGGCACGCGACCGCGTATCGGTCATCTGCATCCCATCACGCAGACGATCGAAGAGCTGAAAGACATCATGGGCCGCCTCGGCTTCAGCGTGGCCGAGGGACCCGAGATCGAAGACGAGTGGCACAACTTCGAGGCGCTCAATATTCCCGCCTCCCACCCGGCCCGCGATCCGCTGGAAAACTTTTATTTAGCGACTGCGGAAAGTGTCGTGAAAAGCGCGATGACAGGAATGTCATCCGACGAACCGGTCCGTGTGGACGAGGTCGCAAAGCCAACTGGTGACCCGCCGATGCTGCTGCGCAGCCAGACGAGCACGGTGCAGATCCGCGTCATGGAAAACACGAAGCCGCCGGTGCGTATCATCTCGCTGGGGCGCGTCTATCGGCCCGACACGGCCGACGCGACACACTACCCGATGTTCCATCAGATCGAAGGGCTGCTGGTCGATCGCCACGTGACGATGGCCGATCTGAAGAGCGTGCTGCGCCTGTTCGCCAAGAGCTACTTCGGCGGCGACGTCCACATTCGCTTCCGCCCCTCGTTCTTCCCCTTTACGGAACCGAGCGTCGAAGTCGACATGCAGTGGCACGACCGCTGGATCGAGATGGGAGGCGCCGGCATGGTCGATCCGCACGTGCTCGCCGCCGTCGGCTACGATCCCGAAGAGGTCTCTGGCTTCGCCTTCGGGCTCGGCGTCGAACGCGTCTGTATGCGCCGCCACGGCATCACCGACATCCGCGAGTTCTACAAGAACGACGTCCGTTTCTTGCATCAGTTCTAATCATCCCAGTGGCGCAGGCTGTCAACCGTAGTCCGTAGCGAACATAACCCCTGCGTTGTTTTATCGGTTTTGATTTTCAAATGTGGCACAGGCCGCCGGCCTGTGCCAACAGGGCCACCTCACCGCCATGATCGTTTCCTGGGACTGGCTGAAACAGTACGTGCCGCTCGACATGCCGGTCGAGGAGCTCGAGCGTCGGCTCATGTTCGCGGGCCTCAACCACGAGGAAACGCACGAGGTCGACGGCGATCTGGCGATCGATCTCGAGGTGACGAGCAACCGCGCCGACTGTCTCGGGCACCTGGGCATCGCTCGCGAAGTGGCGGTCCTCTTCCGCAAGGAGCTGGGCGAGTCGCCGGCCCATCCGCGCGCAGGCAAGACCCCCGTCGAGTCGCTCACGAGCGTGAAGATCGAATGCCCCGAGTTGTGCCGGCAGTACACTGCCCGCGTGCTGCGCAACGTGCGCGTGGGGGCCAGCCCCACCTGGATGAAGCGTCGGCTGGCCACGCTGGGGGTGGCCTCGATCAACAACGTGGTCGACGCGACGAACTACGTCCTCTTCGAGTGCGGTCAGCCGCTGCACGCCTTCGACTTCGACCGTCTGAGTGGCGAGCGGATCGTCGTGCGCGAGCCGAAGCCGGGCGAGAAGCTCGAGGCGATCGACCACAAGACCTACGAGCTGGCCCTCGGCATGTGCGCCATCTGCGACGCGGAAAAGCCCGTGGCGATCGGCGGCATTATGGGGGGAGCCAGCAGCGAGGTGGGCGCATCGACGAAGAACCTGTTGATCGAGGCGGCCCGTTTCGATGCGGTCTCCGTTCGCAACACGGCCCGCAAATTGAACCTGCACAGCGACTCGAGCTACCGCTTCGAACGGGCGCTCGATCCCGCGCGCGTCGATTGGGCCAGCCGCCGCTGTTGCGAGCTGATTATCGAGATGGGGGGGGGTGACCTGGCCGCGGGGGTGATCGACGTCGGCACGCCCGTCGCGCCGCGAACTCCGATCCTGCTGCGCTTCTCGCAGCTCCAGCGCATCCTGGGCATCGATATCGAGCGCGCCGAGGTGCTGCGCATTCTCGAGGCGCTCGGCAATCGACAGGTGCGCGCCAGCGAGCGCGACGTCGAGGTGATTCCTCCCACGTGGCGGGCCGACCTCTCGCGCGAGATCGATCTCGTCGAGGAAGTAGCCCGCATCCACGGTTACGAGGAGATCTCCGAAGACGCCCAGGTGCCGATGGCCGCCTCGGCCCGGACCGATGCGGATCGTGTGCTCTCTCGCGTGCGGCAGGTGATGACCGCCACCGGCTTCGACGAGGCCATGACCCTCAGCACGGTCGACGCCGAGTGGTCTGAGGCGTTCAGCCCCTGGACCGATCAGGCGCCACTCGAAGCACACGTGCCCGTGCTGCGCCGTGCCGACATCCTGCGCCGCAGTTTGATCCCGAGCCTGCTCGGCGCGCGGCGCACGAACGAGGCGCTGGCCAATCCCGTGATTGAGCTGTTCGAGATCGCCAAGGTTTATCTGCCGCAGGCGACGGGGCTGCCGCGCGAAGAGCTGATGCTCACCCTGACCAGCGCCGGTGATGCCACGGCCGAAGAAGAGAAGGAGAATCGCTCCTTCCTCCGTGTGAAAGGGACCGTCGAAGCGCTGGTGGCAGCGCTCCACGCCCAGGCTCGTCTCGAAGTGCGCCCCGTGTCACGGGATCCGCACGGTCTGTTCGATCGCGGCAGCAGTTGCGAATTGGTTTTGGCCGGCGATACGTCGGCCCCCTGGGCAATCGTCGGGTGCGTCTCGGCCGAAGGGCTCAAGCGGTTCGATCTGCGCGGACCGACGGCGGTGGCGGAGGTGCGTCTCTCGGCGCTCTTGTCGGTGGCACGTCTGGTGCCGCAGTACACGCCGCCGGTTACTTACCCGGCCATCTCGCGCGATCTGAATCTCGTCGTGGACGAAAGTGTGCGTTGGGAGCAGATCGAACAGGCGGTGCGCCGGGCGGCGGGCGATCTGCTCGAATCGCTCGAATGGAAGCCCCCCGTCTATCGCCATGCCGAGCGCCTCGGCCCGGGCAAGAAGAGCTTCGTGCTGGCCACCACCTTCCGCGATCCCTCCGCCACGATGACGGGCGAAGCGGCCGACACGCTGCGCGACCAGATCGTCGCCGCCTGCCGCCAGGCGTGCGGAGCCGAGCTGCGGGCGTAGCGCCCTTCTCGCGTTGGCCTGGTTCTTTCTCTTGACGCACGATTCATCCAACATCGCGCGTAAGTTCATCTCGTAATTGAGCCACGCTTCTGCGTAGCCTCCTGGTGGCACGTTCATTTCGATCGTGCGGCACCATCCAGGAAAGGCTGTCATGAAATCGCGCAGGGAGCTGCTGGCTTCGCCGCTTACTTTCGTCGACCAAATCACTTTGAACGATCGCGCCGGAGCATCTGCGTTCGCGCGGGCGATGTTGGGAAACGCGCCTGCGATCTCTGCGGACGTCGCTACCTGCGCTGCTGAGTCGAATCTGCCACTTCAGCATTGGCTCGCGGAGGTCGTCGAACTGACCGAGGTCCGTTGGGACCCCAGCAAGCACCCACGGCGGGGCACACCGCCGAATCCAGGTTGGTTTGCCGCGGTGAACGGCCAGGGTTCCACCGCGGGTATTACCCTTGGCAAGCGGTTTGGCAGAGATCGTGATGAGAATCCAGACGATCCGTCCGACTCCAACGCAGGCTTTAAAACCTTGCCTCTGATTATCGGGAAGACGCCGCTTCCCAATCCGATTGAGAAAGGCCCCTTTATCGCGGGCCGTCATCGCGCAATACCCGTCGAGTTGGCGATGGCCATGCCGAATGGTCGAGGACGAGGCAACCGCTCGACCAAACCCCGTGCAACAGAAAAGGCCACTCGGCCATCGCCCGGACTGTCTGCGGAGCAATCAGACCCTTCGCGCTGGTACCTGCCATCGGACGAGAAAGGAACCTGGACGGGGGAGAAGGGCAAGAGCACGTTCAAATTGAAGACGCCAATCAAGGCCGGCAACAAGACCGTTCGTGAGATCAAGTATTCGAACGGTCTGCCCATACTGGATGCTTTCGAACTACCGGGAAAGCCAACTCACGTTGTGCTGACAGGCGATCGTATTGCTGACATCAGGAATGCAACAGAAGCTTGGTATAAGAACAACCCTGGCAAGGTGCTGCCACCCGGCGCAACGTTTCACCATGATTTGCGAAACGTGATTGAAGAAACGGTAGAGCTCGATGGAAAGAAAACCAAGGTCTTGATCGGAAAAATGCAATTGGTCCCTACGGAGATTCATCGGACGGTGTTTCACGAAGGCTCCGCCAGTGCAGCGGCCAAGATCTATCGCAGCCTGAATATCGACGTCGACTCAGTCAAGAAGTTTGCAAAAGAGGAACTCTCGCGGATAAAGTTAAGAAACTCCTTACTTGCTCGCGCTGCCAGGAAGATGAGACCAGGGATTGTACCTAAAAGTCTAACGCCATTCATTGGACGAAACGTGCGTCGCGTGATACCACTAATTGGCCCCGGACTGGCAATCCTAGATTTCGCTGAGAATGCCGAGGCACATGGAGTGGCGGGAGCAATTGCCAGGGCGACGCCACTGCTGGGCGATCTCATCGCGGCCCATGATCTGGGTACCGAATTAGCAAAGCAAATCACGGACGAGGCAAATGCCAAGGTGGAGAAAGCGTATCGAGATGCCAACGAACCTGTTGCCGATGCCTGGCAGAAGGCCAGCGAACAGACGGTCGAGGCCTTCAAGGAACTAGCAGCACAAATCGAAGTCACCAACGAGGTTGAAACAAATGGCCGCGTGGACGCGCAAGAAATCGCCGATGCATTAAATAAATTCAGACAAGACATGCAGGGCGCGAACTACTCACAGTCTCAGGGAGGCAGTCAGCAAGACTTTGACAACGCCGCGTCACAGGCGAAGAAGGCGCTGCGAGCACGTTTGACGAACGCCTGCCAAAAGAATCGGTCGCGACAAACGCCAATTCTCTGAAAACGGCGAGTTCCGATGCAACAACTTGCTATTATTGAACTATTGCAGGACTCGCTCGATCCGCCGCTCACGCGCGCGACTCTGAAGACGTTACAATCAAAGCTTGGACTCTCACTACCGGCGGACTATGTGGAGTTCTTGCTACATTTCAACGGCGGCTGGTTTCAAAAGCCTGTGATGTTCTACGTTCCGGATACCGATCGCTGGTCGGACGGCGTTTGCGTTTCTGAATTCCTGGGTGAGTCAGGCGAGGAACTTGGGAGCGGCTCGCTCTCCCTGAATGCGAACCTTTATGAGGGACGGATCCCCGCCGGTTATCTGACGATCGCCAATTGCGGTGGGCTGGATTCCATCTTGCTGTACGTCGATGACGGAACAGCCAACTTCGGCCACGTCTATTTCTGGGATGGCACGGAAGAGGCCGAGGGAGACAACATCCATTGGGTCGCCGAGTCGTTCACCGAGTTTCTGTCGATGCTCATGTACGATACCTACTTCGACGACCTGCGCGACGAGCAAGAAACCCTTCCCATCTTCCTGGCGATCGAACGCGGTCGAGCCCCCGAGGTGGAACGCTACCTGGCCGCGGGCAATGACATCGAGACGCGCAATGCGAAGGGCCTGACCCTGCTCGCAGCGGCGGTGCATTACACCTGGCCGAAGATCGTGAATCAATTGCTCATCGCCGGCGCCGATCCGAACTCGAAAGATCACGAGGGCAAGACCCCCCTGCACCATGCGGCCCAATGCTCCCTGGATTGCGTGAAGCTGCTAGTTTCCGCAGGCGCCGACCTTCAAGCTCGCGATCTCGCCGGCAAGGGCGTTATCGGAAACTGGTACTTTCGCGCGGACCAGTACCTGCGCGCCCACGGAGCAATAGAATAGCGACGTTGACCAACGGCGAAACCTTTCCCAGGCGCGCGCCGCTTAGAACGTCAGGTTGAACGTGATCGTCAACGACTGTGCCCAGACGCGCTGCACGTTCTTATACTCGATCATTGTCTCGTAGGTGTTGGCCCCCTGCGTGTTCGCGATCGGCATGGGGTAGATCGTCGTGTACTTGCCCGTCACGGCAAAGTCGTAGCTGAAGTCGATGAAGCAGCTCGGCCGCAAGTAGTACGCGTAGCCGAGTTGCCACAAGCCTCCCCACATCCAATCCGAGCTCGAGAGATTCACGGCCGGACCGCCGATGTCCGTGTGCTGGCCGTTGATGTCGGCAAAGGAGTACAGCCCGTACATCCGCGAGTCGGTCTGGAAGACGACCGGTCCGCCGCCGAGATAAAGATGCCCCTGGCCCACCGTGCGCCCGATGAGGGGTACCAGCGCCAACTGGTGGTTCACCGACGTTTGAATCGAGTCGGAGATGGCGTTGCCGGTGAACGTGCTCGGATTCGTCGGGTCGGACAGCTCCGTGAAGACGCCCACCTGCGGGGCATCGACGTTGTTGTCCGAGAAGCTCACGCCCAGATACTTGTAGAGGAACTTCGTCCCCCACATCCATCCGCTGTCGGTGGCCTGGCTGAGGTAGCCGAACTGCACCGCCGGGGCGAAGGTCGTCTCGGTATCGCGGAACGTGGGTGCGGGACCGCCGGCGGCTCCCACGGCGACCAGTTGCGAGCCCTGGTAGATGTGCGTCGTGCCCGTCCCCGAGAACGTCTGATCCACGCGCACCGAGTTGAAGCTCCCCCCCAGGCCAACGAACCAGCCGGGCTGGAACCAGCAGTCGCGGCAGCAACACTCCTCGGCGCAGCATTTTCCCGTTGCCACCACGCCGTGGCTGAAGACCTTGTCGGGCGAGCGGACCGACAACGGTTGCGACAGGTCGATCACCTCGTCCTGAGCCCGTGCTGGCAGGGCCAGCGATAGCAATCCCAGCACGAGGCAAGAGCGTAAGCCGGTCATAGAAAGATCGCTCCCACGAGAATCGGGTTGAAAACCGGACGAGGTAGGGCGTCGTTGGTGCGGCGTCGCGAGAAAAAGCTGCCCCCGTTTCAAGAATGATTCGACGGACCGCCCGGCGAGACTTTAGCGATTACAACGACGGCGCGGATAACAAAAAGAATTACGCACGAACGTGCGATCGGCGGTGCTTGAAAAGCCCCGCTGAGCGATCGGCGAAGAGATGGGGCTCGCGTAGCGCCGCGGGCCGCGCCTCGCGTAGTTCGCGAAGACACAGCCCACGGCGCTCGCGCGTCCCTCGCACCTTCAGGAGATGTCCGTCAGGGTGCTATGGCCCGCGGGGGACTCTCGTACCTCGAGCAACGACGTTTACAGGTCGCGCCACACGCCGTCGGTCAGACGGCGCTCGACGACGCGGCCATATTCGTTCAACGTGCGACGCTGCCCCACGGCGTGCCAGGGGCTGACGTCCTTCAACTCGGGCATGATCTCGCAGAGCTGCGTGATCAGCGTTTCGGCCATGCGACGAATGGGGGGCGTTTCAGCCTTCTCCATGATCGCCTGGGCCGTCTTCATCAACTTCACCAGCCGCGCACGCTGCATGACCGGCGTCGAAAGGGGTGCTTCGCTGTCGATGAGCAAATCGCCCACCGGCACGTCGAGCACCTTCTGCCATTGATACACGAGGCTCAACGGCAGATCGGTCGTTTCCTCTTCCTGATCGCGGACGGTGTCGTAGTCGACCTTCAGCGCGCGGGCGACTCGTCGCAGGCTCACGCCCTGCTGACGACGGACCTCACGAATGCGGTGCAGCCGACGACCTTGGGGGCTGTCGGTGGGCACCACCTCGTCAACGTCCCTGATCGGAACCGGGTGATAGGCAGCCGAGCTCATGTTCCGTTCCCTCCCGGGCCGCGTCACGACGTGGCCCCTCCAATAAATGATGAGATGACGTAGCGATGAGAATGCACTGGTTTGTCGAACCAGCATCGCGGCCCGCGATCGGCTCGCGCCACGTGCGCAACAGGGCACGGAGCACGAGCATCGCGTGAAAAAGGGCGACGCCGGCTGTCGTCTGGTTTGGGTTGTTGTTCCTGCTTATCCGTCAAGAGATGTGAGACGGACGTACGCCACCGTCGTCAAACATCGATCGTCGTCACGGAACAACGCGTCAGAACGGCAAGTGCCAGGAAGATGGGCGCGGGCTCGCTGAACAGGCCGCGTGCCAGGCTTCCGCCGGCACGGTAGTTCGCGCACTTTCGCCCCTGCGAAAGCGCACAACCCATTCAACGAATGGCGGAGTTTTCCCCCACTGTCAGACCGCGTTCTACATCCTCGCGCGAACCGTTATCACGCGTGAACCGCATCTCTCGATCGCTTGCCTCGATCGCGAGATTCATCTTTCGTCTGACCCGCTGGCTTAAAGCGACACCCGCTTTACGCTGATAAGAACAAAAATCGTTCGCCAGCTTTGGAACAGCCTCATCATAGGCAGCGAAAATGGGCGAGACAAGTGGCTTGTTCCACGGAATACGCATCCCCTGTCAAGACCTCTTTTCAGTTCGCCGCTCTACCGCGCCGAGCGAGGTCCCAGCCGGGTGCGTTTGCCCGCTTCACATCAACCAAGAACGATGCGAGGGGCACGCCGCGCAGCGTCGGCCGGCAAATCGAGGTGGCCGCGCACGTCGAGCGCCCTGGCCTGCCGCTCGAAAAAAACTCGCGACTCCACGCTTGCCGCGGCACTGGACACTTGGGGTTTTCCCCCCAGCTCTAGGACGTTGCTGGCGCGCCTCGGCAAAAGCGCTCAGAAGGGTTTACACCCTTGTGGGTTCGCAAAAAAAGTATGCGTGAAGCGAAACGGCCATCGTGCATATTCGCACGATGGCCGTTGAGTGATTGCTTAGCCCGCGTATGACAGCAGGTGCAGTCTTCGCGCGGCGAGACTTACTCGCCCGTGGCGAAGTCGCGCACCTTGTCGAGGAACGCCGGACGACGAGGCTGGGGCGCCACACGACCTTGCGCGGCGCGCGAGGGGAGGTCGCGGCGCAGTCCGGGCGCGAGCTCGAGGGCGTGATCGTTCCACAGGTCCACCACCTCGCCGGTCAAACGCGCGGCGAGCGTCTCGCGATCGGCCCAGCGCCAGTCGCTGCCGGCCGATTGCTGGAAGGCCGCGGCCAGCATCTCGTTCTCGCGCTGCCCGGAGCGGCGCTCGCGGCGCTGACCCCAGGCAATCGCCTTCTGCACCCAGGTCTGGACGCTCGAGTCTTCGAGGATCGGCAGCGTGGGAATGCGGTGCGTCGAGCTGTCGATGCGCTGCCATGCCCGCATCACGTCGTCGATGCCGGGCGCGCAGTCTTGTTCGCGGACGAGCACGATCTCGCCCCGCGCCTCGCGCACGCCGCGCGCCAGCGCTGCACGCGTGCCTTGGCGTCGGCCGTGATGCAGCAACCGCAACTGCGGGTAGTGCTCGGCCAGGTCGCTGGCCAGCTCGGGCGTGGCGTCGGTCGAGCCGTCGTCCACGATCAATAGCTCGA
The DNA here is from genome assembly GCA_019636335.1 of Pirellulales bacterium. Lineage (NCBI taxonomy): Bacteria > Pseudomonadati > Planctomycetota > Planctomycetia > Pirellulales > Pirellulales bacterium. The sequence goes on along the minus strand of JAHBXR010000009.1, from coordinate 172,140 downwards.
AGCGGCTGGCGATCTCGGGGAGGACTTCCAGGATTTCGGCGACGGTCGTCGCCAGGGTGGTCTGCTCGTTGTAGACGGGCAGGCAAAACGTGATCGAGCGTTGCACGGGGACCAGTTCCTTTTATTCCGCGGGCGGGAGGTTTTCTTGTCTGGGGCAGGCCAGAACGGGGGGCGTTCGGCAGAGTCGTACCAGGGCTCACCAACGGGATGGGAAGGCAACCCTTGCCCTAATTGATCGACCGGACAGCGTGCGCACTCAAGAATTGCCCCCCAGACGCCTGTTGCGCGTAGAGTGCCAAACCGGACGGTCATTCCGGCTGGGTTGGAGATGAAACGCTCGCCGGCAAAGGCCGGCCCCTCGGTCCCGGCAACGCGCACCATCGATACGACCTGCCGGCTGCCACACCACCCCCCGGCGCAAGGCATCCTGGCCCGTTATTCGGGCATTTGTCGCCGCCGGCCTGACCCTGGCACGGCGCCGGTGCGCCGATTATGCTGATCGTTTCGAGCGTGCTGGTGAACCCCTCGCCGGCGCGCCGGACCATCGTCCGAGGGGCGGCCGCGTTCGCCGCGTTCTTCGTACCCCCCTCGGCCATTGCCCCCAGACCCGCGCCGGAGATCTCCTTCCTTGAGCGACCAACCGACCAATGCCCCCGACTTTGCCAAAGGAGACGGCCTGCTCCCCGCGATTGCACAGGATGCCGCCACGGGCGACGTGCTGATGATGGCGTACATGAACGCCGAGAGCTACGCCGAGACCCTCGCCACCGGCCGCGCCGTTTACTTCAGCCGCAGCCGCAACAAGCTCTGGCGCAAGGGAGAAGAAAGCGGCAACGTGCAGGAGGTGCGCGGCATCTATCTCGATTGCGACGCCGATACCATCCTGCTCAAAGTCCACCAGATCGGCGACGCCGCCTGCCACACCGGCTTCCGCAGTTGCTTCTACCGGCAAGTCACGCCCGACGGCCTGCGGGAAGTAGGCCAGCGCGTCTTCGACCCCGCCACCGTCTACAAGAAGTAGTGATCAGGGGCTACTGGCCAGGGGTCAGCGAGTGGCATCGAATCCCCTGTCCACTAACCACTGCCCACTGACCCCTAACCACTGACCACTCCCATGAGCCAGATCCTTCGCTTGGGTATTCCCTCCGGTAGCCTGCAAGAAGCGACCGCCGAGTTGTTTCGCCGCGCCGGTTACAAGATCTCTTTCAGTTCGCGCAGCTACTACCCGGGCATCGACGACGATGAGATCGAGTGCATGCTGATCCGTGCCCAGGAAATGGCCCGCTACGTGCAAGACGGCGTGCTCGACGCGGGCCTGACCGGCCACGACTGGATCGTCGAGACCGGCGCCGACGTCCACGAGGTGGCGGAGTTGGTTTTTTCGAAAGTCAGCCGTCGTCCGGTCCGCTGGGTGTTGTGCGTCCCCGAAAGCTCTCCGGTGCAAAAGGTCGAGGACCTGGCCGGCAAGCGCATCGCCACGGAAGCCGTCGGCCTAACCAAGAGCTTTCTCGCCCGGCACGGCGTCGAGGCGCGCATCGAATTCAGTTGGGGCGCCACCGAGGTCAAACCGCCGAAGCTGGCCGATGCGATCGTGGAAGTCACCGAGACCGGCAGCTCGCTACGGGCGAACCAACTGCGCATCGTGGCCGAAGTACTGCAGAGCACGACGCGTTTCATCGCCAACAAAGAGGCATACGCCGATCCCTGGAAGAAGCAGAAGATCGACGACGTCGTCCTCATGCTTCGCGGGGCCATGGCCGCCGACGGCAAGGTGGGGTTGATGATGAACGTGCCGCGCGCCTCGCTGTCGCGCGTCCTCTCGCTGCTGCCCGCCCTGCAGCGGCCCACTGTGTCGAGCCTGGCCGACGATAATTGGGTCGACGTGATCACCGTGCTCGACGAGTCGGTCGTGCGTCACATCATTCCCAAGCTGAAAGCGGCCGGCGCCGGCGGAATCGTCGAGTATCCCCTCACTAAGGTGATCGAGTAGCGCCCAGTCCATCTCGCAACCAGAGGAGTGGAGCATGCAAGTGATTCGACCCTGGAGCTTGGCTTCGCGCTCGATTTCATCTTGGAACGTCATCTCGTGCGGCACTGCTGGCACGCCCAGCCGTGGGAGAGTCGAGCCAACCGTGCTGGGCAAGCCAGCAGGGCCACTCAGGTTGAATCTTCGAGGCCTCCGTATCGCGATTGCTGGGATGCTCGTGGCGACCGCCTCGCTACCGTTAACGCCTGCTCGTGCCAGCGCTACCGAGCTGCCGCTCGTCTTTGAAGAGAACTTTGAGCAGGGGGCCGATCGCTGGCAGCCAACCGATCCGGCGGCCTGGGAGGTTTTTGATAGCGGTTCGAGCAAAGTCTATCGCCAGGGGCGGGCGAGCAAGTACCAGCCGCCCCACCGCAGCCCGCTCAACATCGCGCTCTTCAAGGAGGCCGTCGTGGGCGATTTCACGCTCGACGCCAAGGTGCGCAGCACCGTGCGCGACTACGGTCATCGCGACGCGTGCCTCTTCTTCGGCTACCAGGATCCCGCCCACTTCTATTACGTTCACCTGGGGAAGCAGGCCGACGACCACGCCAACCAGATCTTTCTGGTGAATGATGCCCCGCGCGTGAAGATCTCGACCACCAGTACCGAGGGCACCCCCTGGGACGATGAATGGCACGCGGTGCGCATCGAGCGCACCGTGAAGGATGGCTCGATCAAGGTCTACTTCGACGACCTCGAACACCCGGTGATGACCGCCACCGACAAACATTTCACCTGGGGACAAGTGGGGATCGGTTCCTTCGACGACACCACCGACTGGGACGACATCCGTCTGCGTGGCGAAGTCGTCGACCCCCCGACCAGGTAATACGGCCTGCCGCGAGCATCGCGGCGATTCGTGGCGCCATGCCCACCGCGGTCCTCCCGCGCCGTGCAGGGGCATTTCGAGCGGTGTAGAATGTCGCCGTCCGAACCTTCCCTTCCACGAGGCTCGCCGAGGATCGCACTCATGACCTGCTCGCGACTCATTCGATCTGTCTTTCTGTGTTTGTTTGCGGTCTGGCCAATCGCTTCAGCGCGGGCCGACGAGCCGGCGGACCAGCACGAGATCGAGGTGCGCGACAACGTCGAATACGGCACGGGAGGTGGCGAGAAGCTCACGCTGCACCTGGCCAAGCCGAAGAACCTGTCCGAGCCCGCGCCGGCGATTGTCTTCATCCACGGCGGCGGCTGGCGGCAGGGGAACAAAGACGCCTACCACGACATGATTCGCGAAGCCGCACGGCGCGGTTACGTCGCCATCTCGGTGGGCTACCGTTTCGCCCCGGCACATCTTTTTCCGGCGCAGGTCGAAGACGTGAAATGCGCCGTCCGTTGGCTGCGTGCCCATGCGGATGAATTGAACGTCGACCCCGCTCGTATCGGCGCGACGGGCGATTCGGCCGGAGGTCATCTGTCGCTGATGCTCGGCACCACCGAACCGAGCGACGGCCTCGAAGGCAACGGTGGCTGGAACGATCGGTCGAGCAAGGTGCAGGCCGTGGTGGCCTATTACGGACCGACCAACTTTCTGGCCGAGTATCCCACGATCACGCAGCCCATCATCGAGAGTTTTCTCGGGGGCAAGCTCGACGAGCGTCGCGAAGAGTATCGCCGTGCCTCGCCTCTCACATACGTCAGCAAGGACGATGCGCCGACCCTGATCTTCCACGGCACGAAGGATATCCTGGTTCCCTACCAGCAGGCCTTCGAGATGATCGATGCCTTTACCAAGGTCGACGTGCCGGGGCGCGTCGAGATCATGCTCGGCGCCGCGCACGGCTGGCGGGGAGACGAACGCAAACGCACCGAAGCCGAAACGTTCGACTTCTTCGACGAATATCTTCGCAAGCAGAGCGATTAAGAACTGGCGCGGAGCCGCGGAGGCCTGTTCGATTTCACTCGCAAAGGGCGATCCAGCCGTTCGCGCGAAAACCTCCCAAGAGCCACGGGTGCGCGAGGGGCCGCTGGCGGTCGGCGTCGAGCGAGATGAACTCTCGGATCTGAAAGCCGGCCCCGCCGAGCAGCGCGCGGAACTCGCGCCGCGTGAAGCTGTGCAGCAGCATGTTGGGGATGCGGCGATACTCGAACACTTTGTCGCCCGGTTCCAGTGTGTTCCCGCGCAGCCTGCCGAGCAGGCCACGGAGCAGCCAGCGGCGCCCCTGCGGATCGTAGAGATGGAACCAGCGGTTGTGGACGTGCGCCACGAAGAGCCCGCCCGGCCGCACGATGCGTCGCGCGTGGGCCAGCACGCGGGCGCGGTTCTCTGCTCCGCGGATCATGCCCAGCGTGCTGAACATGATGATGCAATAGTCGACCGAGGCGTCGGCAAAGCAGTCGAGCTCGACGAAGTTCGCCTGCACGCGATCGACGGCAAGCTGGGCGCGTTCGGCTTTTTCGCCGACGACGGTCAGCATGGGGCGCGAGAGGTCGACCGCCACGCAGTGGAACCCACGCCGCGCGAAGGGCATGAGGAGTCGGCCGGTGCCGCAGCCGAGATCGACGAGCCGGCCGGGACGGGTGAAGTGCCGCAGCAGGACCGCTTCGTCGAACTGGAAGAGTTTGTTGTAAGCGAAGTAGTCGTCGTACTCGGTGGCGATATGGTCGGCCGTGGCGTATTCCCAAAGGGAGTGCGTGACGCCTTGCGGCAGGTTCCAATCGGGGCGTGCGGGGGGCATGCAAGCGTCTCTGCGGGGCAGTTGCTGGGTGTGGAGGGCACCAGTATAATCCCGTTTCCTGCCACACCTTACTGTCGCCGCTGCGTGACCCCCGAGGGGGGCGCGCCTTCGTTGCGGCGCCGCGACGTCACGCGTCCGGCCAAAGTGTCGCTACACCCCGCGTCTGAAGGAGATTTGTGATGGCCATTCGCGTCGCGATCAACGGCTTCGGCCGAATCGGTAGACTCGTGTTCCGCAATCTGATGGCCCGCCCGAATGAGTTCGAGGTGGTCGCCATCAATGACCTGACCGACAACAAGGTCCTCGCCACGTTGCTGAAGTACGACAGCAACCACGGCCGCTACAAGGGCACGGTGTCGTACGACGAAAAGGGACTGACGGTCGACGACAAGAAGATCGCGGTTTTTGAAGAGCGCGATCCGGCCAAGTTGCCCTGGGGCGATTTGAAGGTCGACGTCGTGCTCGAAAGCACGGGCATCTTCACCGGCCGCGCCGAAGGGGGCAAGCCGGGCTACGACACCCATCTGGCCGCCGGCGCTAAGAAGGTCGTGTTGAGCGCCCCGGCCAAGGACGGCGCCGATCTGACCTGCGTGCTGGGCGTGAACGACGATAAGCTCACCAAGGAAATGAAGTGCATCAGCAACGCGAGTTGCACGACGAACTGTCTCGCGCCCATCGCCAAGGTGCTGCACGATAGTTTCGGCATCGAACGGGGCCTGATGACCACGGTCCACGCCTACACGAACGATCAAAACGTGCAGGACCTGCCGCACAAGGATCTCTATCGTGCCCGGGCCGCCGCGCTGAACATCATTCCCACCTCGACCGGCGCCGCCAAGGCCGTGGCGCTGGCGATTCCGGAGTTGAAGGGGAAGCTCACCGGCATTGCCATGCGGGTCCCGGTGGGGACGGGCAGCGTGGTCGACTTGACCGCCGTGCTGAACAAGAAGGTCACGCCCGAGGAAATCAACGCGGCCATGAAGGACGCGGCCGAGGGAGCGCTCAAGGGCATCCTCGAATACACCACCGACCCGATCGTCTCGAGCGACATCGTCGGCAACTCGCACAGCTCGATTTTTGCCGCCGACTGGACCCAGGTGATGGAAGGCAACCTAGTGAAGGTGGTGAGCTGGTACGACAACGAGTGGGGCTATAGCTGCCGCAGCGTCGATCTGATCGCCCGCGTGGCGAAGCTGTAAGCCCGGCTGAGTCGGTAGCCGTCCAAACTGGACGTGCGAACGTCTCAGGCCGGGAACGTCATCTCAAATTGATACGCCGTAGGGTCTCATGAAAGGCCCTGCGGCGTTTTTTATTGGCCTTGCGCGATCTAGGAGAGAAATCCCCTCCTTTATTTAAATCGCTAATTGGCAAGATCTTGCGATACGTGACGGGCCGTATGGCGTTTGTTTTTCTGGTGCCTACGGTGCCGTTTGGCACGAGCCCTGCTTAATGATTCTCGCGAATGAGGCGTCCAGCGAAGGAAAGGAAACAACGATGAGTCCCATCCGATCGACACGCTCCTGCGAACTTTCCGCAAACGGCCATGAGACCCGTGACGGCGCCAGCCAGAACGCGGCTCAGCCCATGTCTGTCGAGCGCTACATCGATCTGATGATGACGCGGCTAGGCCAGCAGAAGAATTTCGCCCCGCTGACCCGCGAGAGAATCTTGTCGAGCTGGTAATGGGAAAGTGAGGCGTCCCAAAGCTGAAACGACGGTTCTTGCGGAGAAGAGATTGGCCCCAAGAGCGATCGCACCGCCCGACGGGCCAAGAATTGAGTGAACGCCGGACCCCCTGCCGACGCTCACTCGCACGATTGCGGAGACGAGACGAAAATTTCTTGCTAGCGGTGCTAGCCTTTTTGCCGGGTGACGCGAGTTCGGTACTCCAGACTCCAATTACCACCACCTGCCACGCAACACGGCCTGTGGGTTTGGAGTGCCGAGCTGGCGTCACCCGGTTTTTTGCGCGCCGCTCAGAAAAGCGTTGCAGCTCACGCGGAGGCGCGGAGTTGGCGGAGACGCGGAGAAAGCGAGTCGGTAGAATCCGCCCCTCCCAGCTAGCGACTTGGAGGTTGTCTAGCGATTCAGGCTACTTGTTCGAGGTCAGGGAATGACCAGCGTTCGTTCGCGCACTCCCGTACGTTCACGTCTGCTTGTGACGTGGCTGATAGACCATCGAAGTCAGCTCGGGCTGTCCCTTTTGCTTTTGCTGGCACTGGCGGTGCGTCTTGGGCTGGTCCTCGCCCTTCGCACCGAGCACCAGCGCCCGCTGGCCTACGAACATGGGGCGATTGCCGAAAACCTGCTGGCCGGACGAGGATTCTCGATCACCTATCTGGGCCAGACGGGGCCGACGTCGCAACAGGCGCCCCTCTATCCCCTGTTGGTCACCGCCGCGTACGCCTGCTTTGGCGCGGGTTCGCAGGCCGCCATTCTGGCGATTCAACTTTTGCAGTGTGCGGCCGGCACGTGGCTTGTCTACCTGGTGATGCTGCTAGCGTGGCGCCTGGTGCCCGCGCCGCGCGCGGTCGGTTGGTGCGCCGGCTGGAGCGCCGCCCTTTATCCGCCGCATGTCTACATGGTGACGCACGTGCAGGTGGCGCTGTGGGGAGCACTGCTGCTCACTGGACTATTGTTGATGACGTTGCAGCGTCCTGCCGCGGAAGCGTGGCGGGTTCCGTTGACGGCCGGTGTGCTGGCGGGCTTGATGCTGTTGGTCGAGCCGATTCTCGTGCTGGCGATTCCGGTGGCGATGGTGGCTTACTACCTGCAACAGCCGACGAGCGATCGTCCGCGCGATGCCCGCCGCCGCCGTTTCTGCCAGGCGCTGGCGATACCGGCCATCGCGGGCATCGTGATCGCGCCCTGGATCGTGCGGAACTACCTCGTGCATGGCGAGCCAGTGTTTGTGAAATCGACGTTCGGCTATGCCTTCTGGCAGGGGAACAACGCCCAGAGTTGGGGGACGGACAAGATTCCCAAGCCGTCGGCTGCCGCCATAAGCCAGGAACATGACGGCACGCTTGCCGGCGCCGATCGGGCGCTCTGGGAAGCGCGGCACGAAACGCTCTACATCGACGACGTGCTGCTCAAGCCGCGGGGCTACGCCGAATTTGCCGGGTTGAGCGAGCCCGAACGCTCGCGCGTGCTCCAGGCGCGAGCCATGGAATTCATCGCGCGCGAGCCCGCGCGCTATCTCGCGCTCTGTGTGAATCGTCTGCGGTACATGTTGCTGTTCGATGAGACGAACCCCAAGGCCTCGCACGTGGTGTATCGCGTGTCGAGCATCGTGTGGCTGGTACTGGCCTTCGTGGGTTTGCTGTCGTCTCGCGCGCAGTGGCGCACCCTGTGGCCGACGGTGGCCATCTTCGGCCTGGTGATGGGCTTTCATACGCTGACGATCGCCTCGGCCCGGTTTCGCATTCCGCTGGAGCCGATGACCTTGGTCTGGACATCGCTCGCGGTAGCCCCGGCCCTCGCACGGCTGTTCCGCCGCCGCGCGGAAGCACCGACGACGATCCTGCCGATGGTCGTGCCGGGTCGCGACGAGGCCCATCCGCTGCGTGGCCCGCATCAGCCCGCTCGCCACGGAACCGCCCCACACGAAACAGCGCGGCGCCGCTCGGCCTAGGGCTGTGTCCAATCTTGATTTTCGGGTGCAATTGAATCCCAGCCGCATGTGTTGCGGTGAGGCGACTTCACCGCCTGGCAATCGAGCACGATGCCAAACGGCAACATGAGCGCGTGCGCGTGGCATACTCGCGTCGCCTGGGACAGGTTTCGCAACTCTTGCCGCCATTGAGACTTAGTGGGGGGCGACGGGGAACGATTCTCCCGCTTCGATCCACTGGCATCCTGTTTGCTTTCCCTACGCTGGCATATCGCCGCGGCAATCGGAGAGCCTTGGTCCCCTCAGGCTCTCCGATTGCTCGTGGGTGGTCTCTTTCCCCTGCTCTCTGGCCGGTGGCGGATCGGGCCATCGCAGGGCATTGCCCCCGCTTGCCATGTTCGGCGGAGCTCGTTCTGCCGGCTTGTCGTTTTCGGCTTCCTTCAACCAGGCGAACAGTATGCACTCACGCGAGATGGTCGAGCTGGCCGCATTGGCTAGTGCCCACGGTCCGTTGATGATCGAACATGTCGAGCGACTGCCGGACGAAGGAATCGAGCGTTACTGGACCGCCTCGAAATGCCGCCTCGATCGTTGGTCGCGCGAGCTGAAGGACGTTGCCGGTGGGAAACCGATCCTCGGACACCGCCGCCAGGGAGACAGGTCGCCGTTGCGGCCCCTGCTCGAGGAGGTCCTTGCCGGCGAAGTCCTGACGCGAGTGTGGGCCGGTGTGCTCACGCTGTTCGATCGTCGGCACGGTCAACAAGATGCCGAACCGATCGCCCGGAGCGTGCTGCTGGGACACACCGAGGTGCGGATTCGGGCGCTGTCGCTGCTGGTGGACCAAAATCGACTCAGCACGAAGGAAGCCTTCGCGCTCGACCGGCTGCGGCGCCGGGCCGAACGTTGGACCGATCTCCTGGTCGGGCATCTTTCGGTGACGGCCGATGCCTCGGAGTTTGCCTTCCATCCAGCGCGGGCCAGCGAGTTCGCCGAGGAGCTGCGCGGCCAACAAAGCAAGACGGCCAGCGAGGCCTGGAACGTCACGCTGGCGGCTCTGCGTTCCGCGTTTGCGACATCCCTCTCGCGCAGTTCGCCGAATGCCGATCTCAATGCCGAGATCGCGCGGAGTGTCGTGAGCTGTTTCGAGCCATCGCTTTTCGAGTCGACCGGCATGTTCCGGTCTCTGTGGCTCATGCGTCTGGCATCGTTTGCCGGCGACGCGCAAGGCATGATCGACGAGCTCTTCGCCGCGGAATCGAACGGTGCGGCGAAACACGCCGCGGCCATGGTCGAATCTCAGGAAGCCTTTCTCCGGCGCCGGCGGTACTGAGCAGACGCACGGGGGACGGCTTTGTCCAAAACCCCTCTTCCTGCCCGAAAAGTCGGGAATAATGTTGGCCGAAGGGTGCCGATTTCGCCTGAGTTGCCTTGGGCTGACAGTCGATAAACGAGGCTCCGAGACGCCTCACTTATCCGCCCCGCGCTACACCGCTAGTATACCGGCATGAGCGAGAATCCGTATCAGGCGCCGGAGAACGCAGATCGTCGACGGCGATTGTCCCTGATAGCCGCTCGGGGCTTTAAGTTTATTCTTTCGGCAGGAGTCATCGCGGCGAGCCTGTCGCTAATGTTCATGACCGTCTTCCAGCCCGCTGAAAGGGCCTACGACGACTTCATTGGTGGCGTTCTCAGCCCACATGTCGAAAGATTTATCGGCCTCACGGCAATTCGCGTTGGCATCGGCGGCGTGATCGCCGCTGGCATTGGCTGGCTGGGTCGGTGGATCTCAGTTGCCATCGCCAATGAGTCGCGACGAAATTAGCCGCAGTCAACGCCCGCCCTTTCATGGAGCCCATAAAGTCTACCTATTGTGGTCGTTATAGGGCAAAGCCCACCAATGCAGGTGTGGAGGCACGCTTTGCGCCCGCACAGTTCGGCTGACGAAGCAATAGACCCTGCTGCACCTAGCGTGCGAACCAGCCGGCGAATTCACCGCGAAGGACGTCGGCGATCCACCGCGCTTCGCCTTCATGCAAATGCTTGATCGTACAGAGGGGCTCGCCATCGGCGGCGACGAGCACCAGCATGAAGTCGCGGCCGAACTGCGACGGCTGCAAGTTGATCGGCCGGCGCATCTTGCCGGTCATGCCCGCCCGGCGTGCGCTCCGTCGGGCGACCACTCCTTCGGAGGCGCCGCTTTCATCGGGCGGCGCCTTGCCTCGCTCCCAAAAGGGCTTCTTGCTGTCCTCATCGCGCCGCAGCTCGAGATGCGAGAGGGGAATCACGTTGTAGCGCCAGCGCGGGCCGATCCAGCAGACCGTAAAGCGGTGCTCGATCTCGGCCCGGGTAAAGCGCCAGCGTTCCTTGAAGAAGGGCTGCAGCAACGCGGCCAGCCAGCCGACGAACATGGCCAGGCCGATGACGGCGAACGGTACCAGGAAAAAGAAGTGGTCGAGACGAAAGTCCTTCACGAGCTGCAGCGCGAAGACGATGACGATGGTGTTCCAGAAGAGGTTCAGCGCCAGGATGGCGCAGGAGCCGATCAACATCGACTTGCCACGCCAAACGAAATCGACTCCCTCGAACGTGCGATCGAGGCGATAGCAACACTCGACGGGTCGCTGGAACGAGCCGGGCTCATCCGTCAGGAGCAGCCCGCCGCTCCGCGCTTGCGGACCCGTGCTCGAGGCGGCGAACAGCCCGTCGGCCGCCGCCGGCGGCAAGGTCCCTTGTCGTCGTGCCGACGAGCCGGCGGACTTCGACTGCAACATGCGGAGATGTTGCCCGACGACGCGTGATGCTTCGACACGCGCGGCATGATCGAGCGACTGGCCAAAGCGCAGCGGGGCACCGTAGGTGCGGAACTGCAAGCCCGACGTGACCGAACGGTTCTTGCCCGACCCCTCGACTTCGGAGAAGGAATCGACGCTTTTCAGTTCATGCAGCGGGAGATCGCGCCATTGCACGGGCAGAAACCACCAGCGATAGCGATGGCGCACGCCCTCGGGTCCCAGCCACAGCACCTCATTGCCGAAGATCATCGAGGCCCAGACGAGCGCGCCGAAGAGCCAGCCCACGAAGAAGGGAATGGGAAAGATCAGATCTTCGAGCGGCATGTCCCAGCGGAACTTGAAGAGCAGCATGACGCAGCCGGCGGACCAGCCCGCCATCCAAATCGTCATGAAGGCCGCGACGCCCCAACTTCCCCGTCCCGCGCGCAGGCATAGCTCGTTGCCTTCGGTGGTGACGCGGAGTTGCGATTTCTTCGATTTGGCCATCAGGGGGCAAGTGTCGACGTAAGAATGGGATGTCGCCGAGCTGCCGGTGAGTGTAGCGGGACGTACCGCATCCTCGAAAGTGGCGTAGGCTGTCAGGGGGTGCCGGGTTTGGGCGAAGGTTTCGCGCGAGTGGTTTTGCGCACTCGAGGTGTTGACTTGACACGAGATCGAAATGGTCGTGGACTGAGACACGACCAGACCGTCACTTGCAGCCCTATGTTTAAAGAATGCTTTAGCAGCGTCGGAGACAAGTCGAAGATCGAACCGGCCGTATTGGGATAGACAATTTCCTGCAACCCCAGATAGCAGTGGGTAACCCCTCGAGCGCGCGCCGCTTTCTTTAGCGTAGCGGTATAAGCAGCAAGGAAATCGATCGCGATTTGTTGTTGTTCGTCGACGTGTAGTTCAGGACCGCTGCCGAGCGGGATTGCGAATCCGTTGCTGGTCTCGCGTTGCTCACGATCGGTCTTGTCGCCACGGTGCCAAACCTGCACGTTGGGCAGGGGATACCGCTCGACAAACTTATCGACGTCGAACTCTTTACCGTGGACCACCAGACGAAAGTAATTCGGCACGGATTCGTGAGGTCGCGTTCCAAACATCAACCACCTGCCTTGAGCTCTAAGTTGCCTCGGCTCGCGTAGAAACGCGGAGACACGATTGGAGTAGCGAGTGAGAAAGGTTCGTTCACGGGTGGCAGCGTCATCTCCGCGCAGTCAACCCTGAAACCACCGTGCAGAAGAAGGCTTGACACTAGGTGCGTGCGTCTCGAGGCCCTGCAAGTCTGGGCTCGACGCGAGTGAACTTACGCTAACCCGTGGGAGACTCGGTCGGTCCTGTTTCGTCACTGCTCGGGGGCAGTAGGTCGGCGTTCGCTGGCAACGTGTGCGGCAGTTCGGCCGGCTGCTTCTTGTGCCGGTCGAGCCACAAGATCGAGTAGAAGAAGATCGGCGTCAGGAAGATGCCGAAGAAGGTCACGCCGATCATGCCCGAGAAGACCGCCGTACCGAGCGAGTTGCGCATTTCGGCGCCGGCGCCATGTCCCACCACCAGCGGCACCACGCCCAGGATGAACGCGAACGACGTCATGATGATCGGCCGCAGTCGGAGCTTGCACGCCTCGACGGTCGCCTCGGCGAGCGTTTGCCCTTCGTCGATCAACTGCTTGGCGAACTCGACGATGAGCACGGCGTTCTTGGCCGCCATGCCGACGAGCACGAGGAAGCCGATCTGCACGAAGATATCGACCGGCATCCGGGCGATGAGCATGCCCGTCACCGAGCAGAGCAAGCACATCGGCACGACGAGAATCACCGACAGGGGGAGCTTCCAGCTTTCGTACTTGGCGGCGAGCACGAGGAACACGAGCAGCGCGCCCAAGCCGAAGACGAGGAAACCGACGTTGCCAGCCTGCTGCTGCAAAAACATGATTTCGGTCCACTCGTAGGTGAATCCCAAGCGCTGCGACAGGTTGGCAAAAATGCCCATCACGTCTCCCGAGCTCGTGCCCGGGGCGGGGTTCCCCACGATCGGCGCCGCCGTATACATGTTGTACCGGCAGACCATCACCGGGCCGCCGTAGCCATCGATCGTCGAGAGCGTGCCGAGCGGGACCATTTCTCGGAACTTGTTGCGCACCTTGAGCTGCGAGACGAACTCGGGCTTGGTGCGGTAGGTGGGATCGGCCATCAAGTTCACCTGCCACGTGCGGCCGAAGCGGTTGAACAAGTTGACGAAGTATCCCCCCATGAAGACCTGGAACGTGTTGAACACGTCGTTCGTGGCCACGTTGAGCGACTCGCACTTCGTGCGATCGATGTCGATCCACAGTTGCGGCGTGTCGGCACGGTACATCGAGAACGTGCCCACGAGCCGGTGATCGGTCGAAGCGTCGGCGACGATCTCGTCGGCCTCCTGACCGAGTCCCATCAAGTCGACATAGCCCCGCTGCTCGAGCATGAGCTTGAAGCCTCCGGCCGTGCCGAGGCCTTGAATCGGCGGCGCGCGGAACACGTCGATCTCGGCGCCGTCGATCTGTTCGGCATAGAGCTTGCGCAGCTTCTCCGCGATGACCGCGTCGTATTCGTCGTGGTTCGTGCGCTCGGGAAAGTCCTTCAGAATGATGAACGCCGAGCCGAAGTTCGAGGCGTTCGCCGAGAGCAGGATCGACTGGCCCGACACCGCCATCGTGTGCGCCACGCCCGGAAGACCGGGATAGTTCTCCTTGTCGTCTGGATCGCCCAGGGCGATCTTCGTCACGCGGTTCATAATCTCGAGCGTGCGCTGCACCGAGGCCGAGTCGGGCAACTGCACGTTGACGAGCAGGTAGCCCTGATCCTGAATGGGAATGAAGCCCTTGGGCGCCGCGCCCATCTCCCAGATCGTCAGGCCGAGCAGCCCGCCGTAGACGACCAGCGCGATCGCGCTGGCGCGAATCAACCGCCGCACCGTGCGACTGTAACCCTCGGTCAAGCGATCGAACACCCGATTGAACGCGCGGAAGAAACGTCCCAGCACGCGATTGATCGGATGAATGAAAAACCAGCCGAACAGCCCCCCCACGATGACCCCGGGCAAGGCGTACAATCCCAGCACGCCCCAGGCATAGGTTTTCGTGACGTCGGCCACCGGCTCGCCGTCGGGCTGCATCAACCCCATCCGCACGTCGAAGAAGCGGTGTCCGAGCATTACGGAGGCGATCGCCCCCAGCAGGATGAAGAGCCACCAGGGGAGCGCCTCGCGTTCGATCTCCTTTCCGCCCGCGGCATGCGACTCGGTCTTGAAGATCGACACCGCCCGCGACGGCGTCAGCGTCATCGCGTTCACGGCCGAAATGATCATCGCCACCGAGATGGTGAGCGCGAACTGCCGATAGAATTGCCCCACCACTCCCGGCAGGAAGGCGCTGGGAATGAACACCGAGCTGAGCACGAGGGTGATGGCAATGATCGGGCCGGTAATCTCGCTCATCGCCTTGATCGTGGCGGCGCGCGGTTCGAGCCCGTTGGCAATCTGCCGTTCGACGTTTTCGAGCACGACGATCGCGTCGTCGACCACGATGCCGATCGCCAGCACCAGGCCGAACAACGTGAGGTTGTTGAGCGAGAATCCGATCAGGGCCATCACGCCGAACGTGCCGATCAAGGAGACCGGCACGTCGATCATCGGCAGGATCATCGCCTTCCAGTCTTGCAAGAAGAGCAGCACCACGATCGCCACCAGGACGATGGCATCGCGGAGGGTCTTGAACACCTCCATCACCGATTCCTGGATGAACGGCGTCGTGTCGTAGACGATCTTGTACTCGAGACCCGCCGGGAACTTCTTCGACAGCTCCTTCATCTTGGCCTTGATGGCCTCGGCCGTCTGCAAGGCGTTCGAGCCGGGCAACTGGAAAATCGCCAGACCGACCGAAGGCTGGCCGTCGAGCCGGCAGATCTGGTCGTATTGCTGCGCGCCCAGCTCGACGCGCCCCACGTCTCCGACGCGCACGATCGAGCTCGAGGTGTATCCTTCCGCGGGCTGCCCTTCGCTCGACTTGATGATGATGTTGCGAAACTCTTCTTCGGTTTCCAGCCGGCCCAGCGTATTCATGGGCAACTGGAAGACCTGTCCCTCGGGCACGGGCTGCTGGCCGATCTGACCCGCCGCCACCTGCACGTTCTGATTCTGCACCGCCGTGACGATGTCGCTCGTGGCAATATCGCGCGAGGCCATCGCATCGGGATCGAGCCAGATGCGCATGCTGTAATCGCGCTCGCCCAGGTAGTTGATATCGCCCACCCCGTCGATACGCAGCAATTCGTCCTTGATCTGGATCGTGGCGTAGTTGCTAAGATAGATGTCGTCGTACCGGCCGTCGGGCGAGATGAGGTTCACCGCCAGCAAAATGCTCGGCGACTTCTTCATCGTGCTCACGCCCTGAATCTGCACCTGCGCGGGCAACTGCGGCATCGCCAGCGAGACGCGGTTCTGCACGAGCACCTGCGCCATGTCGAGATCCGTGTCGAGATCGAACGTGACCGTCAGGTTATAGGCGCCGTCGTTCGTACACTGCGACGACATGTACAACATGCCTTCGACGCCGTTGACCTGCTGCTCGATCGGGGCCGCGACCGAATCGGCCACCACCTGCGCGCTCGCGCCGGGGTAGCTGGCCGTCACCTGCACGGTCGGCGGCGTGATGTTCGGGTACTGCGCGATGGGCAGCGTGAAGACCGACACCGTGCCGATCAGCACGATGACGATCGATACCACCCAGGCGAAGATCGGACGATCGATGAAGAACTCGGTCATGGTCGAACGCGGTTACCTCATGTTTCCCAGGGTCACGCCGGCGGCAGGGCGTCTCTCCGGCGTCGGACCATCGATTACCGCTCGGCGATCTCGCCGGGCGTGAGCTCATACGGTTTCGTGCGGACGACGGAGTTGGGTCGCGCGCGTTGCAGGCCGCTGACGATGACGGAATCGCCCGCCTTGATGCTGTCTTCGCCCGTTTCGTCTTCGCGCGCCATGCGGAAGCCCTGCGGCTCTTTGACGACCTTGACCGGAATGACCACCTGCCAGCCTCCCGGTTCTTCGGCGCCGAGTTCGATCGGGCGATACTCGACGACGTTCTCTTGATTCACCACGAGCAGGTAGGGCTTCCCCTGATCGCTCGCCACGGCCATCTGCGGCAGCAGGAGCGCCGGATGTGCATCGCCCAGCGGCACGCGGACGCGCACGAACATGCCCGGCCGCAGGAAGGGCTGCACGTTTTCGGCGGGCTTTGGATTCGGGAACACGCCCCGCACCTGCAACGTGCCCGTATTCGCGTCCACCATGTTGTTCACGAAGTCGATGTAGCCTTCGTGCGGATAGCGATCTTTTTCGTCGGCCAGGGCCATCTGCACCGGCACGCGCGCCCCTTGCTCGACCCCTTTCAGCTCGCCCACTTCGATCAGGCGTCGGATCCGCAACATCGTGTTCTCGTCGACGTCGAAGTAGGTGTAGATCGGATCCTGCGAGACGACCGTCGTGAGCAACGTGTTGTCCTGCGACACGAGATTGCCGTCGGTCAGCAGGTTGCGACCGACGATGCCATCGATCTCGGTGATCACGTCGGTGAACTCGACGTTGAGCGCGGCGGCTTCCGCATTCGCCTTGGCGGCCTCGAGCGCCGCGGCGGCTTCCGCCTCTTTGGCCGCATAGGTGTCGATATCTTGCTGGCTGATGGCTCCGGGAGTCTTGGCGATCTCCAAGGCGCGGGCATAGTCGGCCTGCGCGAGCTTCAGTTGCGCCTCGTTGAGCTTGATCTGACCGTTCGCCTGGTCGAGCGCCGCCTGGTAAGGACGCGGATCGATCTTGAACAGCCGTTGCTTGGCCTTCACCTCGCCGCCGGAGACGAAATCGACCGAGACGAGGTAACCCGTCACCCGGGCACGAATCTCGATCGTGCTGACCGCCTCGGTGCGGCCGGTAAAGAAGACGTAGTCGATCACATCGCGCTCGACCGGCGTGGTCACGCGGACCAGCGGCGCATCGTTCGCCTGTTCGCTGGCGGTCTCGTGACAGCCCGCCAGCAACAGCAGCAGGCACGCACCAGCGGCGGCCCAGGCCATGCGCCCGCGGCGCGCCACAAATCGATCGGCAGAGGCAACTTCACACCAGCGGCGTTTCATCTCGTTCCTCACTCACCTGGGCGGGGGCGCGCGAACCTGGCGCGCTCGGCAACACGACGGGCGTTGACGTTTTTTCGCCACCGTTGCCAAAAGCCCACGGGCAAATCTAGGTCGCGAAACAGGTGCTACGGCGAGGCGAACGCGTCCGCTCGCTGCGTCCGCTACAATCGGCATAACGCGCAATCGCGGCGCAGGCACGCCCCGCGCGGCGCACGAGCGTCTCGCTCAGCAGTGGTTCGGCAGAGAGAGAACCGTCCGCTACTCCGCCAGGGGAGGACGCCGACCATGCCAGGGAGAAGCCTCTTCAAAGGCCGACGAGAGTCGCAGCACGGTGAATTCATCGTGCGGCCGACCGACCACCTGCAGGCCGATCGGCAGGCTCTGGCGATCGAAGCCCACGGGCAGGCTGGCGGCAGGCTGACCCGTCATATTGAAGGGGACACAGAAGCCCAGCCAGTAGAGTGCCCGCACGCGCGCGCCGTCGATCTCGGTGGGACCCAGCGAATTGTTCTCCGTCGCCGTCAACGACGCGGTCGGCGTGAGCAGCGCATCGTAGCGGGTAAAGAGGGGGGCCAGCCGTTCCCAATAATCCTCGCGCGCAAATTGCGCCCGCACCAGATCCTCGGCCGTCAGTCGCGCGGCCTTGGCGGGCATCTTTTGCAAGCGCGGGTCGATCAACTGCTCCCACTCGGCCAGCCGTTCGGAAAAAGCGACGATCGTCTCGCACAACACGATCGTCTGCTGGGCGGGCCCCAGGTCGGGCAGATCGAGCTCGAGTTCCACCACCTCGCAGCCGAGCTGCGCGAAGCGCCGCGCCGCCGCGTCGCAGGCAGAGCGCACCTCGTCGTCGAGCGGCAGGCCGCCGAGCGTCGGACACCAGGCCAGGCGCAAGCCACGTGCCTCGCCCGTGCAGGCGGCGAGAAACGATCGCGACGGTTTCGGCAACGACCAGCGATCGCACAGGTCTTGTCCCGCCATGACGTCGAGCGCCAGGGCCGCATCGCGCACCGTGCGCGTGATCGGCCCATGATGGGCGAGGCTTTCCCAGCCGCGCAAATGGCGCAGGTCGGGCACTCGCCCCAACTGCGGCTTGATGCCATACACGCCGCAGAAGCTGGCCGGGATGCGAATCGATCCGCCGCCGTCGCTCCCCGTCGCCAGGGGCCCCACGCCGCACGCCACCGCCGCGGCCGAGCCCCCGCTCGAGCCCCCCGTGTTGCGCGAGAGATCCCACGGGTTGTAGGCATCGCCGAACAGGGCGTTCATCGTCAGCGGGGTCAGCCCGAACTCGGACGTGTTCGTCTTGCCCAGCACGATGGCGCCGGCCGCCTTGAGTCCCGCTACCGCGGGCGTATCGGTCGCCGGGACAAAATCGGCAAACAAGCGCGAGCCGAACGTCGTGCGGATGCCGGCCGTCAGGTGCAAATCCTTGACCGTGATCGGCACGCCGTGCAGTGGACCGAGCGTATCGCCGCGCATGACGGCGGCTTCCGCCTCGCGCGCCGCGCCCCGCGCCGCTTCATCGACGCGCGTGACGACCGCGTTGAGCTGCGGATTCACGCGGTCCAACTGCGCGAGCACGGCCTCGACCACTTCGACCGGCGAAACCTGTCGTGCGCGAATCCGTGCGGCTAATTCACTGGCGGACATCCACAACAATTCGCTCGACATGACGATATCTCCATCTCCGCGAGCGAAATCACTTTGCCGTGTAGCCGGCGTCGACCATCAGGTTGGTGCCGGTGATGAACGAGGCCTCGTCCGAGGCGAGAAAAGCGATGGCCTGCGCGATCTCGCGCGGTTCGGCGCAGCGCTCGATCATCGCGGCCGCGCCGAAGTCGGGATGCTTGTCGGCCGCCGCGCGATCGAGACCCTGCTCGCGGGCCCGACTCTCGACGATCTGCGTCCACACGGTGCCGGGGCAGGCGGCGTTCACGCGGATGTTATCTGGTGCCAGGTCCATGGCCATGCAGCGCGTCATGTTGGCCACGGCGGCCTTCGTGGCGTTGTAGGTGACGAACTCCGGCTGCGCGATGAAGCTGCTGATCGAGCCAAGATTCACGATCGCGCCGCCACCTTGCTTGCGCATCTCTGGCACGACGTGCTTGGCCACCAGGGCCGGGCCCATCACGTTGACGTCGAGAATCTGCCGCCACTCCTCGGGTGTGGCATCGATGCCGCGCAAGACGAAGATGGCGGCGTTGTTCACCAGAATATCGATGCGCCCGAACTGCTCGACCGCCTGAGCGACCATCGCCTTGACGCTCGCCTCGTCGGCCACGTCGGTGCGCACGAAGAGTGCCCGGCCGCCTGTGGCGCGAATCGTCTCGGCGGTGTCGTTGCCGGTCGGTTCGTCGCGCTCGGCAACGACGACATCCGCTCCTTGTTCCGCGAGTAGCAGACACGTCGCGCGACCGATCCCCTGACCACCGCCGGTCACAATCGCCACCTTGCCGGAAAAACGAGCGCTCATGGTGCAACTCCCCCCATCTGAGAAACCAACAAGGTGGCACAGGCTGTTCGCCGGTGCAAGTCGAATGGCAGCTCAAGGGTGAGCTTTGGATCAGCGGTAGTGATGTTGGCCAGTGAGCGTCAAGTCACTGAATGTCAAAATGGCACAGGCCGTCGGCCTGTGTGGATCACTGGACAGTCAGTGTTGAGCTGAACCGCTCACCCACCGGTGCCACTTGTCGATGAAGTGCTGCGCTGAAGACAGAGATGGTAAGACGGCTGCTCAGCCCGCTCGCAGTGCCACCTTCGAGCGCAACATGCCGCGGATCATATTGGCCACGTGCCAGGCGGCATCGGGTCGACCGAGCGAGCGCATGTTGGCCGACATGGCGCTGAGCCGTTCTTGATCGTCGACGAGTTGCGTCAGCAGCGCGGCGAACTGATCGTCGGCGCGGCCCTGTACATCGCGGGTATCGAACACCTCGCCGGCGCCCACGGCTGCAAAGTGATCGGCGTTCGAGCGCTGGTGATTATCGCGTGCCGCCGGATAGGGCACGAACACGGCCGGCGTACCCGCCACGGCCAACTCGGCCAAGGTGGTTCCGCCCGAGCGGCACACGGCGAGAGTCGTCCGCGCGAGTTGACGTCGCACGTCGTGCAAGAAGGGGATCACGCGCGCCTCGATGGCGAACTTGCCGTACAGCTCGCGCGTGGCGGCACATTCGGCCTCGCCCGACTGATGAATGATCTTCCAACCGCGCCGCGCAAGACCCAGCTTGTAGAGCGTCGGCGGCAGCAACTTATTGAGCTGGCTTGCCCCGCGACTGCCACCGAGGATCAACAGTCGCCGGCTGGACGCCGCGCGTTGGGGATCGCGTGCCGCAGCGGCCGAAGCACCCATGGCCAGGCGAATGGGATTGCCGGTGACGCGCACCGGACACGAGGCGCGGAGCATGTTCCGCGCTTCTTCGAAGGCCGAGCAGATGAGCGTTGCCCGCGAGGCAAGATAGCGCGTGGCGCGTCCTGGAATGACGTTCTGTTCGAGCAGCACGAGCGGGACGTCGCGCGCCGCGGCGGCGCGCCCCATCGGCACGCTCACGTAGCCTCCGAGTCCCACCACCAGGTCAACCCGCTCTTGCCGGAGAAAGCGCACGGCGCCGCGATAGCCCGCCATGTTGGCGGCCAGAAAGCGCACGGCGTCCCACGGCGAGCGCGGCAACGCGCGGCAGGGGAGCGCCAGATAATCGAATCCGGCCTGCCCGACGTGGCGCCGTTCGAACTCGTGGCCGCTGCCGGCAAACGTGATGCGCAGCCGGCCATCCAGCTCGCGCAATTGCTCGGCCACGGCCAAACCGGGAAACAGGTGGCCCCCCGTGGCCCCCCCCGCGAAAACGAGATGTCGAGTCGCATCCTGCGGCATGTGACTTCACTTACTCCCGATCCTTTGCCGCCCGGTCAAATGGATGCTTGATATCGAGGAAGGACACGAGGCGAATCGGCGTGGTTCGCACGTCGGGCATGAGACGTGCGCAAGTGCAGGCGTTATTGACGAATCGAAGAGGAAGGAGAGGTCGACTCCGCGCGTTCGGCAAGCTTTGCGGCGGTCCGTAGTTCATCGTGACGACCGATCGCGATACCCGACACGAAAAACACGATTCCCCCCAGCGCCGCGCAGGTCAGCGCGGCAAGCCAGAAATGCCCTACGACACGCGTCTCCGACCAGCCGCGAAACTGAAAATGATGGTGCAGCGGGGCGCACAGGAACACTCGCCGGCCTCGCCAGCGGAGACTGGCCAACTGCACCGCCACGCTCAACGTCTCGACGACGAACACGCCGCAGACGATCGCGACCAACACTTCCTGCCTCGACACGATGGCCAGATAACCGAGGAGCGCGCCCAGCGATAACGACCCCGTATCGCCGAGAAAGATCCGCGCCGGATGACGATTGAACCAGAGGAAGCCCAACACACCGCCGATCGCGGCGGCCGTGAGGACGAGCGTTTCACCGGCGCCGGCGATCGCGGGAATGCCCCAGTGCGCGGCCCACTCCACATCGCCACAAATGCCTACCACGATCGCCAGCACGGCCAGGGCCGCAAGCAAGCAACCGGCGGCGAGGCCATCGAGCCCATCGGTCAGATTGACCGAGTTGCAACTGCCGACGAGCACCAGCACGGCCAGCGGCACGAACCAGACGCCCAGCGTCCCCACCGACCCGACCAGCGGCACGAAGCATGCGAGACTTCCGCCCGCGTGCGCTTGCTGGGCATAGACCGCCAGTGCCACGGGAATCGCGACCAGCGTCTGGCCGATCAACTTGGCGCGGGGCGATTCGCCCCGCCCGGTGACGACCTTCTTCAGATCGTCGAGCACGCCGACGATGCCCATCCCGATCAGCAGCAACAGGCCAATCTGCACGTAGTGGTTCGTGAGATCGCCGAGCAGCAGCATCGCCAGAGCAATGGCGACGAGCACGAGCAGACCGCCCATGGTGGGCGTAAGACTCTTGGCGGCGTGCAGCTCGCGCAAGCGCGCGGAGGGAGAGTTGTTCTGATCGAGCACGCGCGCTCGCAGCCAGACGATCGTGCGTGGTCCGGCCAGCAACACGACGACGAGCGCCAGTAGGAAAGCTGCCGCTGCCCGCCACACGAGCAGGGTCGAACCAGACAGCGCGTGATCGGCGCCGAGCAAGGCATCGTACAACCAAGCCAGCATGCTGGGTCTGTCTCTTTCTTCAGCGAAGCGCGGCGCGTCGCGGGGGGACGCGTCGTTCGTGCGCTTTCGTATTCCCGGCTCATGCGCTCGTTGCCGAGCGGGCGAGCCTTCGTGTTCCCTGAGGCACCGCGCGTGGCATTGCGCCACGCGCGGTGCTCAGTAAAAAGCTCCATCGAGAAGCGCTTGCCAACGCGGCTGACCCAGAAGCCGCTGGTGTCGACAAGTTTTGTGCCTCGACCCAGGAGGGTGGGTGGTGCCGTATTCCCGCAAATGCGGCACCGTCGATGGAGCTCTCCAATGTTTCGTTGTGGGTGCGTTATTTCCAGTGTGCCGTCTCGGAAGGGTTCTCCGTGCGCTCACGCGACCAGTCGCCACGTGTTGCGCGCCGGGGCCAATCCCGCGATCAGTTGGTCTAGTGCCTCGCGACGCGAGCCCTTCCAGAGCAGCACGTCGCCGGGCCGCAGACTCGCGTTCAGCGTGGGCAGCGCATCCTCGGCGGCGTGGAACTCGAGGGTGCGAGTCGACGGCATGCCCGCCTCACGCGCTCCGCTCACGATCTCGGCGGCGTGCGGGCCACAGGCCACCAGCACATCCGCGCCGCACAGCGTCACGACCTGGTCCCCCAGGCGGCGATGTTGCTTCGGCGAGTTGTCGCCCAACTCGGGCAAATCGCCGCAGACGACAAATCGGCGTCCGCGGGCATCGCAATCGCGCAGCAACTCGAGTGCCGCCTGCATGGCGACGGGGTTGTCGTTGTAGGCATCGCTCACGATGCGCACGCCGGCTCGATCGAGCATCTGGCAACGCATCGGCGGTGGATCGAATTCGGCCAGGGCCGAGGCAATCTCGTTCATGGCCAGGCCCATGGCCCGGCCAACGCCGATCGCCAGCAGGGCGGCCGTCAGGTGATGGCGCCCCCAGACGGGAATCGAAATCTCGCAACCTTCGACCTCGAACGAGAGCATGCCGCGCCGCGCGCGGACACGCGTCGCCACGAGATCGCCATCGGCCCGGCGCCCGACCCACAGGATCTTGGCTCGCGACCGCGCGGCAAGCCGCCGCAGACCGGGATCGTCGCCATTGAGCACGGCCAGTCCGTCGGGCGACAAGCGCGCCAGCAGTTCGACCTGTGCTTCGAGGGCCTGGCGACCGCCGTTCGTTTCGGTGGCTTCGAGATAATCGAGCGAGGTAATCACGCCGATGTGCGGGGCGCACAACGTGGCAAGCCCGCCGACGTGGCCCCCTTCGTCCGCGCTGAGTTCAAACACCGCATGTTCGTGACGCTCGTCGAGCGCGAGCAGATCGAGCGCGAGCGACGTGGGATCGGCGGCGTCGGCCGCGCCGACAAGGCCGCGCTGCCGGTGCGAGAGCACGCAGTCGATCATGTCACGAGTGGTCGTCTTGCCGACGCTTCCCGCCACCGCCACGACAGTGCCGGTAAAGCCGCTCCGCTGCCAGCGGGCGAACTCGACCAGTGCCCGGCGTGGCTCCTCGACCTCGAGCAGCCAACCATCGCCGCAGGGATCGGTCGCCCCGGTGGCCGCCACGACACCCACCGCGCCGCGGGCATAGGCTTCCCAGGCGCGGGCCGGATCGCTGGAGGGGCGATCGCCCAAAGCCCAGTAGATGTCACCTTTGTCGATTTGCGAGCTGTCGGTCACCAGGCGTTCGAGCGGTGCATCGGGCGACGCCGGCGCCGCGTCGTCGCGCTGGCGCCGGACGCCGCCGACGAGTTCGCCGAGTGTCTGTAGCGTGATCATGTCCATCGTTCGCATCCTTGCGTTCGATCTACGTCGGGGTCGTGGTGCGTCCTAGGCCGCGGCACGCTGCTGGAATTGCGGGGTCCAGTGCTGGTACAGCCAGGCGCGAGCAAACTCTCGATCGTCGATCGGCAGCGTCCTGCCACCGATCTCCTGTCCCGTCTCATGTCCCTTGCCGGCAATCAGGACGCAATCGCCTTCGCGCGCCGTATGAAGCGCCGTGGCGATGGCGGTGGCACGATCGAGCTCGACCTGAGCATCGAAGGGCCGTCGAAAGCCGGTCAAAATCTCGCTGGCAATGTCGCCCGGCTTCTCCGAGCGCGGGTTGTCGCTGGTCAGGAACACCAGGTCGGCGCCCAACTCCGCGGCCCGCCCCATCAGGGGACGCTTCTCGCGGTCTCGATCGCCACCGGCGCCAAACACGCAGATCACGCGGCCACGCGCCACGCGACGCAACGTCTCGAGACTGCCGGCGAGCGCATCGGGCGTATGGGCATAGTCGACATACACGCCGAACGGTTGGCCGCATTCGATGCGTTCCAAGCGGCCGGGCACGCTGGTCACCGCCTCGAGTCCACGCACGATCGTCGGTAGCTCGATGCCGTAGCAACCGGCGATCGCCGCGGCGACCAGGCAGTTGTAGATGTTGTGTTGTCCGATGAGGTGCGTCCGCACCGGCACCGAGGTGTCGTCGCTGCTGAGCAGGAAGGTCTGCTCGCTCGAGAACTCTTCGAGCGGCAGGGCGGTCCACTCGCCGCAGCCGTGCATCGCGACCGAGAGCGCCGGTCCATGAAAGACGGCCAGCATCTCGGCGGTGACCGGATCGTCGGCATTGAAGATGGCCACCCCCTCGCCGCGCATGTGGTCGAAGATGCGTGTCTTGGCGGCTCGGTAGGCGTCGAGTGTTTCGTGATAGTCGAGATGATCGTGCCGCACGTTCGTCACCGCGACGGCGTCGAGCAGCACGCCGGCCAAGCGGCGCTGATCGAGCGCGTGGCTCGATACCTCGATCACCGCGTGGGTGCAGCCGGTCGACTCGAGATGAGCCAGCCGCGCCGCCAGTTGCGGCGCGGTGGGCGTAGTGTGCGTGGTAGGTTCCCAATCGAATCCGTCGAAGGAACCGAGCGTGCCGATGATGCCCGTCTGGTAGCCGGCCGCCGCCAGGATGCTGGCCGTCAACAGGCTGGTGGTCGTCTTGCCGTTCGTGCCGGTGATGCCGATGACCCGCATTCGCGAACTGGGATCGCCGACCAGCGCCTGGCAGATCCGTCCGAAGGCCTCGCGTGAATCGTCGACGAGACAGACCGGTAGCGAGCAGTCGGGCAGGGGGCGCTCGGCCAGGATGGCGGTGGCGCCACGTCGTTCGGCCTCGGCCACGAAGCGGTGGCCATCGGTGCGAGTACCCGCCAGGGCGGCGAACAGATCGCCCGGGCGGCAGCAGCGTGAATCGGCGGTGCAACCGCGCACGACGATATCCTGGGCGCCCTGGAAGGTGGCGCGCGGTAGAAGATCGCGCAGGCGTACTGCGTCGGTGCGCTCAAGCATCGCCGAAGGCCTCCTTGCCTTGCGGATGCACGCTTTTGGAAATGTCTGTGCTAGCGAGATGAGCCGAGACGAAGGCCGCCTTTGTGCTCGTCAGGCTCGACTGCCATGTCGGCCGCGACGATCACTCCTCTGGCAAGCCCGCAACGAGCGGTCCAGGTGAAGTGCCTACTCGCGCGTCGCTGGGATACGACGTGCGGCAACGCATGCACTTGCTCTCGCGAACGTAGTCGCATGAGGGCCGGGATTGTCGCGATTTCACGAGCGGTGTCAAGGCGGATTTAAGGCGTGTGCCAGCAATGCCTTGCGCGCGGAAATGGCAAGCAGCAAAGTCGCCCGACGCTGCGAAGGATGGCGCACGTGAAGGGCTGAATTGCTCGACACAATCTGCGTTCATCGGCGTGCATCTGCGGATCGATACTCGTTGGCTGAGCAAGGGTTTAATCCACAGACGGACGCAGATACACGCAGATAGAACTTCTTGCGGCCGGTCGATTCTCTGTCGCGTTCCGTAGTCAAAAAGTGTGGCAGACCGGCAACTGGCGAACGAGTAAAATAGGGAAACTGGAAGTTTGCATCAGGCGAGGAGCACAGGCATGTTCTCGATCGGCACTCAGTCACGTCGTCGGTTTCTGCAATCGAGCGCGGCGTTTGGGGCGGCACTTTTCACCGTGCGGGGTGCCTTTGCCGAGGAGCTCACGCCTACGCCGAAGCAGATGGAAGGGCCCTTCTACCCCACGCAGTTGCCGCTCGATACCGATAACGATTTGATCATCGTCAACGACGGTATCACCCCCGCCGTGGGCGAGATCACGCACTTGGGTGGGCGTATTCTCGACAAGCAAGGCGAACCGATTCGCAACGCCCTGGTCGAGATCTGGCAGTGCGACAGCAACGGCGCCTACCTGCACACCGGCAGCAGTAATTACGACCGCCGCGACGGCAATTTCCAGGGCTTTGGCCGGTTCCTGACCGGTTCGACCGGCGACTATTACTTCCGCACGATCAAGCCGGTGGCGTATCCCGGCCGTACGCCCCACATCCACTTCGCCGTCAAGCTGAAGGGACGCGACAAGTACACCACGCAGTGCTACATCGCCGGCGAGACGGCCAACGAGCGCGACGGTGTCTTCCGCTCGGTGCGCGATCCGGAATTGCGCAAGCTGCTCGTCGTCGACTTCGCGCCGCTCCCCAACTCACGCGTGGGGGAGTTGGCAGCCAAGTTCGATATCGTCCTGGGTTACACGCCCGAGGCCTGAGCAGGGGTCAGGGCGTAGTGGTCAGGGGCTCACTGGCAGCGGTTCTGGGGGCACTTTGCTGCGTTGGGCAAAGATTTATGCCCTCTCTGGCAGCGTGAGTTTCCGGTGAAGCCGCCGTTTTGAAGCCATGAAGGGGTGGCGTTCGTGCGGCTTCCACAAGGGGGAGAAACCGCGCTGAATAGGGGCAGCGCTTGACGTCAGCTAGCGCCATCTGCTAGCAATGACGATGGCGGCCCATGAATTCCATGAACGTATTGTGAATTAAAGACTTACGTCGATTCTTGGAATCTTCTTGAATTTGATTGACTTGAACTCGAATCGCGGTAAACTCGCCTTCCGCACTCCATCCTATTGTGGTACCTAGGGCGTCTACTACAATATATTGGTGTGTTAGAGGCAAATAGCCGATCTCTAGGGTCAAATCACTCTACGATCCCCGGCGTGGTCAAAAACAGCCGCCGGAATGCCGATATCGTCACATGGCTGTATACTGATGTATACTACCTGGAATGGATGCCCCTGATCGCCTGGAAGACACGGAGGTCGACGATGACCGACGCTACTTTGATCGAACGTACCCGTATGTCCGCTACTACCGAAAATGGCAATCATGGCGTGCCGCAGCGCGCTTCGATGCGCGGATTGTCGGTCCGCGCGGTTTTCTGCCCCGACGATGGTCGCGACCCGTTCGAAACGGTGGCCTGGGACCGTCGCGTGGCGGCGATCAAGGGAGAGAACGGCGAGGTGCTGTTTGAGCAGCCC
This sequence comes from Pirellulales bacterium, assembly GCA_019636335.1. Classification (NCBI taxonomy): domain Bacteria; kingdom Pseudomonadati; phylum Planctomycetota; class Planctomycetia; order Pirellulales; species Pirellulales bacterium. The sequence continues at coordinate 144,393 of JAHBXR010000009.1, read as the reverse complement.
AACTGCGAGGTGCCGGCCCACTGGAGCCAGTTGGCCACGAATGTCGTCGTCAGCAAGTATTTCTACGGCGAGAATGGCACTCCCGAACGCGAGTCGAGCGTCCGCCAGTTGATCAATCGCGTGACGCGGACGATTGCCGACTGGGGCATTCGCGACGGCTACTTCGCCAGCCCCGAAGATGGCGAGCGTTTCTATCGCGAGCTGACCTTTCTCTGCCTGCACCAGTACGGGGCGTTCAATTCGCCGGTCTGGTTCAACGTGGGCCTCTACCACCAGTACGGCGTGCGCGGCGCCCAGTGCAACTGGCATTGGGATCCGGAAACGACCGTGGTCAAGCAGCCCGAGAATCCGTACGAGTATCCGCAAGGCTCGGCCTGCTTCATCCAGAGCGTGCAAGACAATATGGAAGACATCATGGAACTCGCCCGGAGCGAGGCCATGTTGTTCAAGTTCGGTTCCGGCACGGGCACGGACCTCTCCACGCTGCGTTCGCAGGAAGAGAAGCTCAGCGGCGGGGGCAAGCCTTCGGGTCCGCTTTCGTTCATGCGGGTTTACGACCAGATCGCGGCCGTGGTGAAGAGCGGCGGCAAGACGCGCCGCGCGGCCAAGATGCAGTCGCTCAAGGACTGGCACCCCGACATCGTGGGCTTCATCGAATGCAAGGCCAAGGAAGAGAAGAAGGCCCGCTGCCTCATCGAGAAGGGGGGCTACGAGTCGAACTTCAACGGCGAGGCCTATAGCTCGATCCTCTTCCAGAACGCCAACTTGTCGGTGCGCGTCAGCGACGAGTTCATGCGGGCGGTGGTCGAGGATCGCGATTGGACGACCCACTGGGTGACCGATCCCTCGCGTGCCGGCGCGAGCTTCCCGGCCCGCGACATGATGGCCAAGATGGCCGAGGGGGCCTGGTATTGCGGCGATCCGGGCGTGCAGTACGACACGACGATCAACCGCTGGCACACGTGCCCTAACTCGGGCCGGATCAATGCCTCGAATCCGTGCTCGGAGTACATGTTCCTCGACGATACGGCCTGCAACCTGGCGAGCATCAACCTGATGAAGTTCCGTCAGGAGGATGGCTCGTTCGATGCCGCCGGTTTCCAGACCGCCTGCCGGACGTACTTCATCGCGCAGGAGATTCTGGTCGATCACGCCAGTTACCCGACGCAGCGCATCGCCGCGAACAGTCATCGTTTCCGTCCGCTGGGGTTGGGGTACTCGAATCTTGGCTCGCTCATCATGTCGAGCGGTCTGGCTTACGATTCTGCCGCGGCCCGCGGTTTGTGCGGGGCGATCACTTCTCTGTTGCACGGTGCGGCCAACCTGTGCAGCGCCGAGATGGCGGCCGCGGTTGGTCCGTTCGATGGTTTTGCCGAGAATCGCGAGCCGATGCTCCGCGTCATGCAGATGCACCGCGATGCGGTCGAGGCGATCGACGAGGCCTGCCCGGCCTACCTGCGTCAGGCCGCTCGCCGTCTGTGGGACAACGTGCTGGCCGAAGGTCGCCACCATGGCTTCCGCAACGCGCAGGCCACGGTGCTTGCTCCGACCGGCACGATCAGCTTCCTGATGGACTGCGACACGACCGGCATCGAGCCGGAAATCGCGCTGGTGAAGTACAAGCAGCTTGCCGGCGGCGGCATGTTGAAGATCGTCAACCAGACGGTCCCCTTGGCGCTCAAGACGCTGGGCTACGATCAGCCCTCGATCGAAGGCATTCTGGCCTACATCGATCGCGAAGACACGATCGAAGGGGCGCCGGTGTTGAAGGAAGAACACCTCCATGTGTTCGACTGTGCCTTCCAGCCGCGTAATGGCAAGCGTTCGATCGCCTGGCAGGCCCACGTGCGAATGATGGCGGCGGCTCAGCCGTTCCTCTCGGGGGCGATCTCGAAGACGGTGAACATGCCGCGCGAGACGACTCCCGCCGATATTGCCCAGGCCTATCTCGAAGGTTGGCAGTTGGGGCTCAAGGCCCTGGCCGTCTATCGCGACGGCTCGAAGGAGAGCCAGCCCCTGTCGACGCAGACCGAATCGTCGAAGGCCGCCGACAAGGTGGCCGCCACGCCGCGTCGCGAACGGTTGGCCGATACCCGTCGCTCGATTACGCACAAGTTCAACGTGGCGGGACACGAAGGGTACATCACGGTCGGCCTGTACGACGACGGCCGCCCGGGGGAGCTCTTCATCACCATGGCCAAAGAAGGGAGCACCATCGGCGGCTTGATGGACTGCTTCGGCACGGCCGTCTCGATGAGCCTGCAATACGGCGTGCCGCTCGAGGTGTACGTGAGCAAGTTCTCGCACACCCGCTTCGAGCCGATGGGTCATACGAAGAACCCCGATATTCGCATCGCCAAGAGTATCGTCGATTACATCTTCCGCTGGCTGGGCATGACCTTCATCCCGGGCTTCCGCGAGGCGCACAATCCGGCGATCGAGGAGGGCAGTTCCTCGGGGGACGGCTCGGGAGACAAGGAAGGTGATACCAAGCCCGCCGCCAAGAAGGCTGGCGGGCCGACGGTCGAGGCAGGAACGCCGGTCGCCAACGGTACGGTCAAGCTGAACGGATCGCACACGACGCCCGAGGTTTCGGCCTCGTTGCTCGAACGAGCCGGCGTCGCGCCCAAGCTCAAGCAGGGCGAGTCGTTCGCCAATCGCAGCGAGCAGTTCGCCAGCTTCCAGCTCGACGCTCCGGCCTGCGATAATTGCGGCGCCATTACGGTCCGCAACGGCAACTGCTATCTTTGCCACAACTGTGGAAACAGTATGGGTTGCTCGTAAAGGAATGTGGGAAGGATACCCGGCGAGCAACCCTTTTCATTCATCCCCGCGCGGTAAATGAGTGGGGCGTCCGACATGCAATGGTCGGGCTCCCGCCGGTCGTCCTCGGAACATCGGCTGCGCAGGTATCGATATTGTTCGCCACATGCCGGAGGCCGTACTCTGTCGCCAGAGTGCCGCCTCCGGCTTTTTTTGTATCGCGATAGAATAAGGCCGGCTACGAGTTGGGAGGATTCGCTATGAGCGACGAAAAGATCCTGCGCATCGACGGCGAGGTAGAGCGTCCCGTCGAGTTGAGCTACAACGAGCTGGACCGACTGCCCGCCGAGCATCAGGTCGGCGACGTGAACCGCTTCGATCCCGCGCGGCGGGGAGATGCCGTGACGCTGGCGGGTGTCCTCTCCCTGGCCGGCGTGAAGGAGTCTGGCACGTACCTTACGCTGCACGCGTCGACCGACGACTTTCATGCCAGCGTGCCGCTGGCGGCGGTCCGCGATCAAGGCGTGTTCATCTATCGGCTCGAGGGACAGCCGTTGCCGCTGTCCAAGGGGGGGCCCGTGCGGTTTCTCGTCCGCGATGCTGCCGCCTGCCGGACGGATGAGATCGATGAATGTGCCAATGTCAAATTCGTCGACCGCCTGGAGATCACCGCCGGTCGAGGGTTCGACAACCGCCCGACCGATGAAGAGGAACATGCCGAGCTGCACCGCCGCGAGTCCGACGGCAAGTAGAATCCGACCCCCTGACAACACGGGAACGGCATGGCCGCGATGATCAAACGTTCGCTCGTCGATTGCCTGGTGATGTTCGTCGGCACTTGCCTGCCGGTGATCGTCGTCTCGCAGGGCTACCACGAATGGCTCGGTCATCGCAGCGATTACGTCGGGCACTTTCTCGCCGGGGCGGGAGCCACGCTCTTCGTGCTTGCCTTGGCGCTGGGCGCCATTCCCGCGATTCATTTTCCGCGCGTGGCCGTGTGGATGATCCTGGCCCTGACGCTCTTGGCGATTGCCGGCGGCGGCGTGCTCGAGGCGACCATCTATCGCCTGGCCAAGTTCGACGAGGTCGATTTCTGCAATCAAAGCCTGGGAGCCGTCATGGCCGGACTGGGCATGATGGCGCTCGTGCGATCTGGCGAGCGCCGGGGCGCGACAGGTAATTCGGGTCTCGGCGACCTGGCGGCAGAGCTCGCGTCCGCGCCCCCCTCGAAGCCGGTTGCCGCCCTGGTAGGGGCCGCGCTTTTTGGTCTCTACTTCCTGAAGTCGGGATACCATTATGCGTTTCTCTAATCGCCTGGCAGTGGTACTTGTCTTTGCTATAGGCACGTCATTCGTTGCCGGGAACCTCGTGACCACGGCCATTCGCACGACGATTCCGCGGCGGCTCGATGCCATCGTCGTGGCGCGAACGTCGGGACGCGAGAAGCATCCCGGCTTCGACGACGCCTGCCTGCTGACGCTCGACGATGGTCGCACGATTCAGGTCGAGCCCGAGCTGTTCCACGCCGTCGCGATCGGCGACCGCCTGCACAAGGAGCGCTGGGACGAGGAACTGAAGATCAACGACCGCACGCTTTCGCTTCACTCGTCGGCCGACGAACAGGGTATGCTCCGCACGATGCCGTTGGCCTTGGTCGTGATGTTGGCCCAATTCGTTTGGGCAGTCCGAAAGTGATTCTCGTTCCTTCACGTCTTAGCCTCTTTGCGTTCAACCAATTCCGACAAGACGAGGTCCACGATCATGGACGCCAGCGAGAGTGCTCCCCCGGTTCTGACGGCGGTACATGACGTCGAAGGGGGCGCGATCTTCGAGATTTGCCTCAATCGCCCCGAGGTTCACAACTGCGTCAATGGCGAGACGGCCGCGCTCTTGCTCGAGGCCTGGATCCGCTTTCGCGATGACGATCGGCTCTCGATTGCCATCCTGCATGGCGCGGGAGAGCATGCGTTCTGCTCGGGGGCGGATCTCTCGGCGCTCGAGGGGCTGTCGCGGCTGGCCGAATCGTCCGACGAAGCGCGGCGCGTTGTGGAAGAAGGCACTGGTCCCATGGGGGGCTCGCGCATCGTGCAGCGCAAGCCCGTGATCACCGTCACGCAGGGCTACACGTACGCCGGCGGGTTGGAGCTTTACTGTCACGGCCATCTCCGCATCGCCGAGCCCCAGGCGACGTTCTCGGTCGCCTGCCGACGTTGGGGGGTTCCGCTGGTCGACGGAGGCACGGTCTATCTACCTCGACTGCTCGGCTGGGGGCAGGCGTTGCCGCTGATCATCACCGGGCAGCGCATCACCGCCGAACGCGCCTATCAGCTCGGCCTTGTCTGGGAGCTAACCGAACAGGGGCAGGGGCTGGCCCGGGCCTTCGACGTGGCGCGCCAGGTTTGTGCCCAACCGTGCGATGCGATGCGGGCCGATCTGGCCTCGGCTATCGAGGGGGCGCATCTCTCGCTCGAAGAGGCCCTCCGCCGCGAGGCAGAAAACCTCGATCCGGTGGTTCGCAGCGAAAGCATGCGCCGGGGCGTGGCCGATTTTCTCGGCGGAAAGCGCTTCTGGTTCACGTGATGAAGTGTTGATGTGGAAGTCATGTGCGAAGTGCCATGCTCCACCGTACACGCGGGGTGGCCGTGCTGCGGTGATCGTCCGCGCCCCCGTCCGACGTACGAAAGCTGCGCGAATTCGCCCTTACAGATTGGACGCGCCGCGCTATAATCGGGCAGCTTCCACGCCGCGCATCGTTGAAGGTTCAGTCTGTTCTCCCCGCGCGAGGTTCCGATGTCCGAGTTCTTCAGTCTCGAGCAGTACGGCATTCACGTCCAAGCGGTGCGCCGCAATCTGGTGCCGGTCAGGCTTTACGAAGAGGCGATCGCCCACGAAGACGCGGCGATCATGTCGAGCGGGGCGCTCGCGACACGTTCGGGTGACAAGACCGGCCGCAGCCCCAAGGACAAACGCGTCGTCCGCCACTCGGCCAGCGAAAGCAACGTCTGGTGGGGCAGCGTGAACATGGAGCTCGACGAGCATCAGTTCCTGGTGAACCGCCAGCGGGCCATCGACTTTTTCAACTTCTGCCCGTGGCTGTACGTCGTGGATGGCTTTGCCGGCTGGGACCCCAAGTATCGGCTCAAGGTGCGCGTGATCTGCGCGCGCCCCTACCACGCCTTGTTCATGCACAACATGCTCATTCGTCCCTCGGCGGAAGAGCTGCGGAACTTCGGCGAGCCCGACTTCGTGGTGATGAACGCGGGACAGTTTCCGGCGAATCGCTACACGCACCAGGTGAACGGCCCCACCAGCGTCGACGTCAGCTTCGAGCATGGCGAGCTGGTGATCCTCGGCACGCAGTACGCCGGCGAGATGAAGAAGGGTATCTTCACCGTGATGCACTACCTGATGCCCAAGCGCAACGTGCTCTCCATGCACTGCTCGGCAAATGAAGGCGAACGTGGCGACGTGAGCCTCTTCTTCGGCCTCTCGGGCACGGGCAAGACCACGCTCTCGGCCGATCCCCGCCGTCAGCTCATCGGCGATGACGAACACTGCTGGAGTGACGACGGCGTGTTCAACATCGAAGGGGGCTGCTATGCGAAGTGCGTCGATCTCGATCCGCAGAAAGAGCCAGAGATCTATCAGGCCATTCGACTCGGCACGGTGCTCGAGAATGTCGTCTACGATCCGGTCACGCGCGAAGTCGACTTTGCCGACATCTCGGTCACCGAAAACACGCGCGCCAGCTATCCGATCGAGTTCATCAGCAATGCCAAGGTGCCCTGCGTGGGCGGGCACCCGAAGAACGTCATCCTGCTCACGTGCGACGCCTTCGGTGTGCTGCCGCCGGTGAGCCGCCTTTCGCCGGAGCAGGCGATGTATCACTTCCTCAGCGGCTACACCGCCAAGGTGGCGGGCACGGAGGTGGGGGTGACCGAGCCGAGCGCGACCTTCTCGGCCTGCTTCGGCGCGGCGTTTCTTGTCTGGCATCCCACGAAGTACGCGACCATGCTCGCCGAAAAGATGCGTCAGCATGGCGCGTGTGCCTGGCTCGTGAACACCGGTTGGTCGGGGGGAGCCTACGGCACGGGCAAGCGGATCAAGCTCGCCTATACCCGCGCCATCATCGACGCCATCCACGACGGCTCTCTCGCCAAGGCGAAGATGGTCGAGGATCCGATCTTCGGCTTCGACGTCCCCACCACGTGCCACGGCGTGCCGAGCGAAATCCTCACGCCGCGCAATGTCTGGCAAGACCCTGCCGCCTACGATCGTCAGGCACAAGAGCTGGCAGCCTTGTTCCAAAAGCATTTTGCCGACTACGCCGACGTAGCGGATCAGGCAATCGTCGACGCCGGCCCACGCGTGGGCGCCGCGGTGAAGGCGTAGCTGGCAAAGAGTTTTTTCGTAAAAGCGCGCAAGTAGCACAGGCTGTCAGCCTGTGCATTGAGCGCCTTCTAAGGATCTTCGAATTGAAGAGGATTTTCTGCGGGCTTGTCGGGGGGCCATTTGCCGAACCAGCCGAATATGATCGGCATCGCAGCGATTGCCGCGAGAGCTGAAAGAAGCACGAACCTGTAGCTATCCAGTTCTATCATCCACCAGTCGTAAGCGAGCGAAATCCACCAACACGTCACCAGCACCAACCATGCCGCACGATAAAGCTCGATCCATTTCGGCCCCCTGTTTTTCGTTTCCAGGTCACTTTGGGGCGGCGAGTAAGGATTTGAATCCATTGCGCAAGACTTCGTCGAGATTGCCGCAGTTGGCCAGTGATTCGAATGAGACCAGATTGAATCGTTTTGCCATATTCCCGTGAAAGCAGCATCTCATTGTTCAATCCACGACGCCTGCGTAATCAACTGATTGAGCGAAGCAAACGACACCGTTTGATTCGTCGCGTGCCGCGGCGAGGCATTGGCTGGGAAAGTGGCCAGCACCGCATCTCCCACGAGGAATGAATTGAAATCGCGCGAAAGGTTTTCATAACCGGCCGTCGTGCGGCAGACGCACATGTCGGCGTGATAGCCCGCCAGCAGCACGTGGCGAATGCCTTGCGACTTGAGGAAGTCGCGCAGCGGCGCGTAGCCTTCGGCGTCGTAGATCACCACGTCGTCGGGGGCCACGTCGATCGCCTTCATCACGGGAATCGGCAGCTCCCAAAATCCGTCGCCATCGAACTTCGCGCTGGCGTCGAGTCCCGGGAAGGCCGCGAAGTAGGACGCCACGAGGCGTGACGAATCGAGTTGCAGCGTCGTATCGACGGGCTCTCCTTCGTAGCGGAAGGCCCGCATCTTGGCAGCGATCTCCTGCGCACCGGCCGCGCGTTCGGCCGCCGAGGGGGTGCGGCGAATCGAGCGATAGAGCTTCGCTCGCGTGGGATCCTCGTTGCCGGGCAGGCTGTACGCCACCAATCCGACGCAGCCGCGCAGGCGCTCGAGCAGCGGGTTCAGCACCTGCCGCGCATGATCGTGGCAGAGCTTGTTGCGCTCGGGTGTGCAGGCGAACGCCACGCCCGCCGGTTCTGGTGTCTGCCAGCCCCACTCGTCGTCGATCCCCCACGGATGGACGACGATCACCGCCGTGTCGCGCGCACAGAGTCGGTTGGGAATTTCGATGATGCCGCGCGCGTTGTACGAAAAGCGCCAGGCGCGGACCGAAAGATCGGCCCCCTCGTCATCGACCAGCGTCGGGGCCTCGTAGCGGAAATCCTCCTCAACCGGCGCGACGAACTGCGGATAGTCGGCCAGGATGGGACGCGGATTGCCGATGCGCGTGAGGCGGTTGTCGTACGTGACGGTCGAGCGCGCCTCCTCGGCCACGATGCGCTCCAAGCTGCTCAGAGCCGCGAGCAAGACAACGCCAGCACAAATCCTACGTCCGGCAATCCGCGTGAAATGGTTCATGACTTGGGCAGCTCCACCAGCAAAGGACTGACACCGGGCAACGGAAGCCCAGTATGTGTGACAGCACCGTTCTTCAAAGTGGCTCATTGGCCGCGTGAACAGCAATCATACCTGACCTAGTGCGAGCATCATCCCAAGGCGTACCGCTGCTGCAGCACGCAGGCGCTCAGGATGAGGGTAAGCAGGTAGCTCGCACCGCCACGCCGGCGGGGTTCGAGGGTCGGCAAGGCGTCGAGCAGCGCTCGGACGAGGGTCGGTTCGTAGAAGGGAAGATCGTCGAGCGCGCGGCTGCGCAGGGTGTCTTGCATGAGTTGGCTGAAACGGCCCTCTGGCTCCAGGCCCGAGGGGGGCGCCAGGAAGGGGTGCTTCTGCCGGCGGTAGACCGTGTTGGTCAACACGTCGCGGCAGGCTTCGCGCAGGACATACTTTTCGGTGAGGCTGCCATTCTCGTGATCGAAATGGATCTTCATCGAGACGGGCATGTCGCGTACCAGTTCGGTGACGTGGTGATCGAGGAACGGCACGCGCCCTTCGATCGAATGGGCCATCTCCATCCGGTCGCCCAGGAAGTTGAGCAGGTAGTTGGGCAGCATCGAGCGCGTCCACAGGTACAACGACTGGTGGACCGCCGGACGGCCGCTGAGCTGTCCCTCGACATCGAAGCGATTCAAGAAGACGCGGAACGGATCGCAGGCCGCGAACTCGGTGGCGAATTCGGCGCGGAACATGCGGCGATAGCGTTCGGCATTGCTGGCGCGGGTTTCGAGCCAGGAAGGGACAAAACCCAATGTGCGTCGCACGCTGTCGAGGGGCTCCGACCCGCGACCTGGCAAGAGCACGCCCCGCGACACTTCGTTCGCCTCGGTCAACTGCTCGAGCATCTGGTCGATCTGCGCGGGCTCGAGTCCCATCGCGGGATCGTAGAGCAACAGATCGCGGCGGAAGTGGGCGTAACCGCCGAGGATCTCGTCGGAGCCTTCGCCCGTGAGCACGACCTTGTAGCCCCGGTCGCGCACCATCTCGCTGAGCAGGTACTTGGCCGTGCCGTGCCCGTTGGCGGTGAGGGTCTCGGCGTGCCAGACGGCATCGCTGAAGTGGTCGGCGAGTTGCGTCTGCGTGATGGGGAGCTCGTGGAAATCGGCGCCGGCATGCTGGGCCATCTCTCTCGCGACGTGCTCTTCGTTGTATTCCTCGGCATCGAAGCAGAGAGTGAAAGCCTTGATCGGCTCGGGATGGTGAAGCGAGGCGAGCCCCAGCAGCGCGCACGAGTCGAGTCCGCCGCTCAGGTAGCAGCCGACGGGCACATCGGCGCGAAGCCGGGTGCGGACCGACTCCTCGAGCGCCGCGCGCATGCGTTCGATATGTTCGCGCGGGTGGAGCAGTTTCGGCTCCGCCGCTTCGCGCGGGTAGTCGATATCCCAGTAGCGCACGATCTGCGTCTGACCGCGTGTGGCGAGCAGATAGCAGCCCGGCGGAACCTGATAGACGCCGGCAAAAAGGGTGCGGTCCTGGTCGAACTGCACGTGGTTGTATTGATAGAACGATTCGCGGTCCCAGCGCGCCGGCACGCCGGCCGCGAGCAAGGCCTTGATCTCCGAGGCGAAGATGAGCGTGTCGCCGCGCCAGGCATAGTAGAGTGGCTTCACGCCGTAGCGATCGCGCGCGGCGAAGAGCATTTGATTGGCCGAGTCCCAGAGGACCATCGCGAACTCGCCGCGCAGGCGCGAAAGGCACTTCGTGCCTGCCTCTTCGTAGAGGTGCAGTGCCACTTCGCTGTCGGAGCGCGTGCGGAGCTTGTGTCCGCGCGTTTCGAGTTCCTGCTGCAAGGCGACGTAGTCGTAGAACTCGCCGTTGACGACGATGTGGAGCCGCTCGTCCTCGCTCGAGATGGGCTGATCGCCGGTTTCGAGATCGATGATGCTGAGCCGGGCGTGCCCGAGGCCGACGCGACCGTCGGAGGAGATCCACAGCCGCTGACCGTCGGGCCCGCGATGGTGCAGGATCCTGACTGCCCGGGTGAGATCATCGCGCGAGACGGGCTCTCCGCGCGAGAACATGGCCACAATGCCGCACATGGATTTCCCCTGCCGTGCCCCAACGAAGTCGAGCGCCACGAATGTGCCGCCGAGTGGCGGCGAGCGACCCCTGAGTTGAATCGGGCGCGAGGGGCGAGTCAACGGGCGCGGCGACTAGCTGGCGGCTTTGATACGAAGAGACTTTCTCAGGCGGTCTCGCCAGTAATCCGGGTTCAATCGGATTTCGTCGAGAAACCGGCCGGCGATCGCCTCAGGCTGTTGGCGGCCCTGTTCCCACTTCTGCAGCGTCGAGACCTTGACGCCTAGGAATTGGGCGAACACCAACTGACTTACCTCGAGCAGTTGACGCGTTTCCTTGACGCGTTTTGCCGTATAACGCGTGGGCTTGAGATCGAGCACGACCTCGCGGCCGGTCAGCTTCTTGGCCAGTTGATCGTCATTCTCGAGCGCCTCATTGAATTCCTGCAAACCTCGCAGGATGCGTTTGCCGATGCTTTGCGCCATGGGGATTCATCTCCACTTCGTCACAGTTCCTGACGAACTCTTCAGGTAATGCTCGACGCCGAACTTCCCGTCATCACGGCGGAGCAGTTGTTCAATCAACATAGCTCCTGAGAGTTTTCCAAGAATTGCGCAGCGCGTTGACGGATGATTTCATCGATATTCTCGCGCGTGGCGTCTGGCCAGTAATACTGGACATCCGAGTTACGCAGGTCTTCATAAGCCCAGAATAAGAGATAAAAGTCGTAGAGTTCCTTGATGTAATCCAGCGCAATGCACAATTCCTTGATGGTTTCGACCGCAGCAATTAGCTCAATATCGCCGGCTAATGCAAGTCGCAGCCGCTCAGCGGCGAATGCATGTACCGCCATCGGGCCGTTTAATTCTCGTATTCCTTGCTCCTGCAGTACCCGATCTCGCAAGTCAGCCAACTCGAAGTGGTTGAACGGTGGTTGCATTCCCGCGAGTCTCGTCAGGAATTGGCCGTCGCGCCCAGTCTCCAGCATCGAGATCGCCCAATCGACACACATCTGGCCGCAGGGCTGATTCAATGCTTTATCAGCGAGGATGTATGCGGTTGTCACCTTCATTAGTGACTCTCTATGCACTTAAGCTTTGTAGTCCCGCCACAGCCGCCGTGGCTTCCTGGTACGCGGCCGACTGCGGGGTCTCGGCTCCGCGACGGAGATCGGCGAGCAGGTCGCCCAATAGCTCGCGTTCGAGCCAGCCGGCGAGCCAGGCGGCGCGGCGCTGGGCGTAGCCGGTTTGCAGGCGGCGGAACAGGCGGGCGGCGGTGCGGCGGACCCCTTCGCCCGTGGTGTTGACGAGCAGTTCGCCTCCGCCGGTGATGCCTCCGGTGATGGCGGCTTCGGTCGCCAATTGCGAGGCGGTATGGCCGGCGGCCTGCACGGCGGCGTCGTGGACGATCCCCCCGGCGACGATCCAGCCACTCACGGCGAGCGAAACGGTGATAGCCGGCCGCGCCACGGCCATCACGTGATCGAACGATCGCAGAAAGCTCACCGCGCGGGGATTATCGAGCGACCACTGATCCAGCTCCGCGCGCAGAAACGCACGATAGTCGTCGTCGATCGGCGGTAATGCGGCGTGCGCGGCTTCAACGCGCGCGAGTAGTTCGCTACGGGCCTCGCCGCGCAAGAGCGGCTTCAAGCGCGGACGAAGCGTGTCGTTGCCCACTTCGGCCAGGCGTTCCAACTCGCCAATCAACTTCTCGACCGCCAGCACGACGGCATCGCGCTCGTTGTGACGAAAGGTTTCGAGCGGATCGGTCGTGTCCGAGGCCAATTGCCGCCAGGCGACACGCACCGGCCAGCTCAATCCCTCGCCGATGGTGTGATAGACGCCATGCACGGCACGCGACCAGCCGCTGCGGTGGCTGTCCCACCAGGTGCGAATCTCGTCGACGAAGATGCCGATCGGCAGCGAGGGCCATTGCACGCGGGCCATCTCGGCGGCCGAGAGTGCGGTCGCCGCGGCCGAAAACTCACCGGCGCCCTGTCGGATCCGCGCGAGATACGCGGGGGCCCCATGCGCGGGATCGAGTACCTCGGCCAGGGCGCCACGAAAGGTGCGGATCTTGATGGCATCGAAGTGGAGCGAGGCCAGATCGCTGCGCAAGGAGCTGGGCGCCCCCACGGCGCCGCGACCATCGGCGCCAACCTCGTAGAAGGGCAAGGCAAGTTGGCGGGCCGCTTCGCGATCGTAGGGCGCGACGTAGACGTGCTCGGCCGAGCCACCGGTGGCCTCGCGGACGGTGCCCAGCCAGTGGGGCCAAACATCTTGATCGCCGGCGAGATCGACCTGGTTGAAGACCAGCACGATCGCCTTGTCGGCTCGGACGGCCTCGCGCAGGAACTGCTTTACCGCAGCGTCGTTGTATTTCTGCTGCGTGAGAATCACGACCAGCACGTCCGAGGCCTGACGGATGTACGCGGCACGCTGCCAATTGACCACGGCGTCGGAGTCGATGTCGGGCGTATCGAGGAGGAGCAGCCGGTCGGGCACGTGCTGCCCGGTGCGCCAGAACAGCCGGTGCGTATCGCTCGCTTCGAGCGGATCCTCGGCCGAATGCCATGGGTCGAGCTCGAAGCCCTCGAACATGCGCGCGAGCAGCTCGGTGTCGGCAAAGCCGGGGGGAACGAGGCAGACGGGGTGCTTGGTGCCGGCCGCCAGCGGGCTGACGCCACTGGCCATTTCGCCGGCCAGATGGTTGAAGATGAGCGACTTGCCGATGTTCGTTCCGCCGACGACCGCCACGACTAGAAGTGGCTCGGCTTCGAGCTGGGGCCGCAGTTTGTGGGCCAGCAGCTCGTACCAGGGCTCCCCCGCGGGTGGGGACACGCCAACGCGAGCCGCCTCGGGCTCGAGCGCCACGAGCGCACGGTCGAGACGCCTCACGCGCTCGGCCCAGGAATGAAAATCCAACGGCATCGCCTGTCGACACTCTCGCGGTCGTAAAACTCGAATTCCGCTTTGTTTTAAGTATAGCAGCCACGGGCGGTTCGGCGTCAGCGGAACGAGCACGCCGGGGGCTTCCTTGCCCAAGGTGTACCCGGCCTCCTACAATCCGTTACCCGCCTTTGTTCCGGACGGACCTGGTTCTCCCCCTCGACCCCCTCGCCTGCGCCGATGGCCGCTTCCGATATCGAAATACGCGGCGCCCGCGAGCACAACTTGCGGGACGTCGATCTCGTTCTGCCACGCAACCAGCTCATCTGCCTGACGGGGGTGAGTGGCTCGGGCAAGAGCTCGCTGGCGTTCGATACCCTCTACGCCGAGGGTCAGCGCCGCTACGTGGAGAGTCTTTCGAGCTTTGCCCGGCAGTTCTTGGGGCAAATGCCCAAGCCCGACGTGGACCACATCTCGGGGTTGAGCCCGTCGATCTCGATCGCGCAGAAGTCGAGCGGCCAGAATCCTCGCTCGACGGTGGGCACGATTACCGAGATCTACGACTACCTGCGGGTGCTGTTTGCGCGGGTGGGCCAGGGGCATTGCCCAAGCTGCGGCCGGCCGATCACGGCGCAGAGCCGCGAGCAGATTTTGGCCCGCATCGAGTCGTTGCCCAAGGGGCGCAAGTACGCGATTCTCGCTCCGCTCATCAAGGCGCAGAAGGGTGAGCATCGCGACCTCTTCACGGATCTGTTGAAGCAGGGTTTCGTGCGGGCCCGGGTCGATGGCGACGTGGTATCGCTTTCCGACGATTTGAATCTCGACCGCCAGATGCGGCACACGATCGAGGTGGTCGTCGACCGGCTCGCTGCCGGCAGCACGACGCGCAACCGGCTGGCCGAGGCGGTCGAGCTGGCGCTCAAGCTGGGGGGTGGCAACCTGATCGTCTCGCTCGAGCCGGATGGCGGTGGCGGGCGCCGTCCGACGAGCGAGGAGGCCGAGGGGGACGACGTGCGCCTGCCGGCCGAGGCCAGCGAAGATCTGCATCTTTCGGCCCACTATGCGTGTACGCACTGCGACAAAAGCTTTGAAGCGCCCAGCCCGCAGTTGTTCAGTTTCAACAGCCCACAGGGCATGTGCCCCCGTTGCGACGGATTGGGAGAGGTCTACAGTTTCGATCCTGAACTGTTGGTGACGGACGCGGAGCAGAGCTTCAAACAAGGGGCGATCGAGCTGATCGGTCCCTGGCGCGACATGGGGCGCTGGCGGCGGCACATCTACCAGGGGGTGGCCGAGACGCTCGAGCGCGTCGGCGATCTCGAGCCTGGCTCGATTCTCGAGACCCCCTGGAACGAGCTCGACCCCAAGCTGCAGCACGCCTTGCTGTGGGGCACGGGCGACCTGCACATCACCTACACCTGGCGCAACGGCGCGAACGGCCACAAGTATGGCGGCAAGTACGAGGGGGTCATCCCCGAGCTGCTGTCGAAGCATCGCAGTACGAAAAGCGGCATGCAGCGTCGCGCGCTCGAGAAGTACATGAGCGTCGTCGGCTGCGTCGATTGCGAGGGGGCGCGTCTGAACCCGCAGGCACGAGCCGTAAGGGTGACGACATCGCACGAGAGCTTCGGTGAGCGCCGCTCGCGAACCTTGCCCGAGGTATGCGCGCTCGCGGTGTCGGACGCGGTGGCGTTTTTCAGCGCGCTCGAGCTCGACAAGACGGGGCAGATCATCGCCGGCGAGGTGTTGAAGGAGATTCGGGGCCGGCTCGGCTTTTTGCTCGACGTGGGATTGGATTACCTGACGCTGCACCGCGCGGCGCCGACTCTCTCGGGGGGAGAATCGCAACGCATCCGGCTGGCGGGCCAGATCGGCAGCGGCCTGGTGGGCGTGCTCTACATTCTCGACGAGCCTTCGATCGGGCTGCATCCCCGCGATAATCAGCGCCTGATCGACACGCTGACCCGCCTGCGCGACATGGGGAACACCGTGGTCGTCGTCGAGCACGACGAAGACACGATGCGTGCCGCCGACCACGTGATCGACTTTGGTCCCGGGCCGGGCGTGCGCGGGGGTGAAGTCGTGGCCAAGGGATCGCCCGAGGAGGTCGCCGCCAACGACCGCAGCCTGACGGGCCAGTATCTGGCGGGGAATCTCGAGATTGCCATTCCCACCGAGCGGCGGCAGCCCGGCGAGAAGCGGCTGCGCATCCTCGGCGCCGAACACAACAACCTGAAGAACGTCGATGCCGAGATCCCGCTCGGCACGTTTGTCTGCGTGACGGGGGTCTCGGGCTCGGGCAAGAGCTCGCTGGTGAACGACGTCCTCTCCGAGGTGCTGCGCCGCGATCTCAACGGCGGCGAAGGGGAGCCGGGCAAGTTTCGCGCGATCGAGGGAATCGAGCATCTCGACAAGCTGATTGCGATCGATCAATCGCCGATCGGCCGCACGCCGCGCTCGAATCCGGCCACGTACATCAAGCTGCTCGACGACATTCGCGATCTGTACACCAAGCTCCCCGACTCGAAGACGCGCGGCTACAAGCCGGGGCGTTTCAGCTTCAATGTGGCCGGCGGGCGCTGCGAGGCGTGCGAGGGGAACGGCGCGAACAAGCTGGAGATGGATTTCCTGGCCGACATCTGGGTCACCTGCCCCGTGTGCGAGGGAAAACGCTTCAATCGCGAGACGCTGCAGGTGTTGTACAAGGGCAAGTCGATTGCCGACGTGCTGGACATGGACATCCAGCAAGCACTCGCGCATTTCGAGAACATCCCCGACGTGCGGCGCAAGCTGCAAACGCTGCACGACGTGGGGCTCGACTACCTTAAGCTGGGGCAGCCGTCGCCGACGCTCTCGGGGGGCGAGGCGCAGCGCGTCAAGCTCGCGCGCGAGCTGGTGAAGAAGAGCACCGGCAAGACGCTTTATTTGCTCGACGAGCCGACGACCGGGCTGCACTTTGCCGATATCCGCCTGCTGCTCGAAGTGTTGCAAGGCTTTGTCGCCGCGGGCAATACGGTGCTGGTGGTGGAACACAATCTCGACGTCATCAAGACGGCCGACTGGATCGTCGATCTCGGCCCCGAAGGTGGCGCCGGCGGCGGACGCATCATCGCCACCGGCACGCCCGAGGAAGTCGCCGCGGTGAAAGAGTCGCACACGGGCCGGGCCCTGGCGCCGCTGCTCAAGCCGCGCGCGCCGGTCGCCAAGTCGACTCAAAAGACGAAGAACGGCAGCAAGCGGCGCGAGAATCTGCTGGCGCGTTCGATCGAAGTCCAGGGCGCCCGGCAGCACAATCTGAAAGGCGTGGACGTCAGCATTCCGCGCGACCAGATGACGGTTTGCTGCGGCCTTTCCGGTTCGGGCAAGAGTTCGCTGGCGATGGACACCGTCTATGCCGAAGGTCAGCGCCGCTACGTCGAGAGTCTCAGCTCGTACGCGCGGCAGTTCGTCAGCCAGATGCAGAAGCCGCAACTCGATCACATCAGCGGCCTGTCGCCGGCGATCGCGATCGAGCAGAAGAACATGGGCAACACGCCCCGTTCGACGGTCGGCACGGTGACGGAGATCTACGACTACCTGCGCGTGCTCTTCGCGCGTTTGGGCGAGCCACGCTGCCCCGACTGCGATTTGCCGATCGGGACGCAGACGTCGGACGAGATTACCGACAAGATTCTTGCGCACGAACCCGGCACGAAGCTGTTTCTGCTCGCGCCGATCGAGATTGCCGTCGGCGAAAAGTACGAACCGCTGTGGGAAGAGCTGCGCGGCAAGGGCTATGCCCGCGTGCGCATCGACAGCGAGACCCACTCGCTCGACAGTCCGCCGACGATCGATCGCCGGCGCAAGCACAAGGTCGAGGTGGTGGTCGATCGCATCGTGGTGAAGCCGGAGTCGCGCCGCCGCATTGCGGAAAGTGTCGAGAACGCGTTGGCGGTAGGGCGCGGCGTGATGAACGTGGCCTATCCCGACGATCAATTGCCCGAGGCGAAGTGGCGGCAGGAGATTCACAGTCAGCACTTTGCGTGCGATTCGTGCGGACGCAGCTTCGAGCCGCTGACGCCGCACGCCTTCTCGTTCAATAGCTCGCTGGGCTGGTGCCCGTCGTGCCAGGGGTTGGGCGTGCAGATGGGCACGAACGTCGCGGCGCTGGTCTCCGCGCAGCGCACGCTGGCCGAGGGGGCGATCGATCTCTGGCCCAATCTCTCTCGCGACATGTCGCAAGCCATGCTGGCAGCGCTCTCCGCGCAAACGGGCATTCCGCTCGACGTCCCCTTTGGTGAGTTGCCCGCGCGGCAGCGCCGCTTGTTGCTGCATGGCACGGGGGAGGAATGGTTCGCCGTGTGGCCGAATGGCAAGCCGGCGGCAGGCAAGTCGCCGGTGTTCCGCTTCCAATTCAAAGGCTTGTTTCCGGCGCTCGAAGAGGCATCGCGCCTGTCGCCGTCGCTGCGCTACACGCTCGAGAACCTGGTGGACGAGGTCGAGTGTACGACGTGCGAGGGGAGCCGCTTGCGCGACGATGCGGGCGCCGTGCGCTTCCGCGATCGCACGATCGACGATCTGTGCCGCTTGCCGCTGGGCCGGTTGCTGCACTTCTTCGATACGTTGAAGTTGTCGGCCACCGAGCGCAAAATCGCCGGCGAGCTGACGCGAGAGATCTTGAACCGGCTACGCTTCCTCGTCGATGTGGGGCTCGAGTATCTCACCGTGGCGCGGCCCGCGCCGACACTATCGGGGGGCGAAGCGCAGCGCATTCGTCTGGCCAGCCAGGTCGGCAGCGGCCTGACGGGCGTGCTCTATGTGCTCGACGAGCCGACGATTGGCCTGCACCCGCGCGACAATCAACGGTTGTTGAACGCGCTGTACAAGCTGCGCGATCTCGGCAATACGTTGCTCTTGGTCGAGCACGATCGCGAGGTCGTGGCGGGCGCCGATCACCTGCTCGATTTTGGTCCTGGCGCGGGCTATCTCGGCGGCGAGATCGTAGCGCGTGGCACGCCCGAGGAAGTGGCGAAGCGCAAGGGTTCGGTGACGGGGCCGTACCTTTCGGGAACGAAGGCGGTGCCGGTGCCGACGGATCGTCGCATGGCGCCCCCTGCACCCACCAACGGAAAGCCGGCGAAGAAGGGGACCAAGGCCACGGCAGCCGCCCAGCGGACGCGCAAGAGCGCCACGGCCCCGCCCCTCATCGCGGCCGAGGGCGAATTCATTCCGCCGGGAGGCGCCTGGCTCGAAGTACTCGGCGCGCGGCATCACAACTTAAAGAATGTCGATTTGCGGATTCCGCTCGGTACGCTCACAGCGGTGACCGGCGTGAGTGGCTCGGGTAAGAGCTCGCTGGTCGATGATGTGCTCTACCAGGCGCTGGCCCGCGTGCTGCACCGTTCGATCACGACTCCCGGCGCGCACGAGGGGATACGCGGCCTCGAGCATATCAACAAGGTGATCCGCGTCGATCAGCAGCCGTTGGGGAACACGCCCACGTCGAACCCTGCCACGTACACGGGGGTGTTCGATCTGATTCGCAATCTCTTTGCGCAGTTGCCCGATGCCAAGCTGCGTGGCTACACGTCGCGGCGTTTCAGCTTCAACGTGCCGGGGGGGCGCTGCGAGACGTGCGAGGGGAACGGTCAGCTTCGCGTCGAGATGCACTTTCTGCCCGACATCTGGATCGAGTGCGATACGTGCCGTGGCCAGCGCTACAATCCCGAGACGCTGGCGATTCGCTATCGCGGTCAGAGCATCGCGGACGTGCTGTCGCTCACCTGCCGCGAGGCGGCGGAACTGTTCGAGAACATTCCCAAGATTCGCCGCGTGCTCGAAACGCTGTGCGACGTGGGGCTCGACTACTTGCAACTCGGCCAGGCCGCGCCGACTCTATCGGGGGGGGAGTCGCAACGCGTGAAGCTGGCCGCCGAGCTGGCCCGGCCCGACACGGGACGCACGCTCTACCTGCTCGACGAACCGACCACGGGGCTGCACTTCGACGATCTGGTCAAGCTGCTCGACGTGCTCAATCGGCTGGTCGAATTGGGGAACACCGTGGTCGCCGTGGAGCACAACTTGGACGTCATCAAGACAGCCGACTGGATCATCGACGTCGGCCCGGAGGCGGGCGAAGGGGGCGGGCAGATCGTCGTGGCCGGCACGCCCGAGAGGGTGGCCGAGCACGCGAAGCAGGCCGCCGCGAGCAGCGGTAAACGGGCGTCGAAATCGAAAGCGTCCAAGTCTCGAGCTGGTGCCGGGAAGGAATTGCTGCTGACGAGTCACACGGGGCTCGCCCTCGCGCCCGTTCTCGAGGCCGGCCCTCACCGGCCGCGACAGCAGTACGATTTTGCCGCCGCGGAGGCCCAACGCCAGGGGGACGTGGACATCAATCACGTTGGCCGCGACGTGAAGATGCCGTGGGAGGCCGATGGTCGGCGCTGGCACACGGTAGACCGGGTGGCGCGCAATGGCGCCCCGTGCAAGTGGGATGGCCGCATCCTGGCGCGCCTGGTCGACCGCGTCCACGAGATCTCCGATTTCAGCCCGACCGATTGGAACAGCCGCACGGTGGTCGAAGTTGCCGGCGAGCAAAAGAACGATGGCTGGTTCTTGCACGCGCTCACGGGAGATCCCTGGCTGTTGGAACTGAAGTTCCGCGTGGCGAAGAACGCCTTCCGCCGTGAGGATCTCGTGGCGCGGTTGGAGCTGAAGCCGCTCAACGAGCTGCCCGACCTCCCCGTCTACGGCCACGAGCCGCGGGTGAAGTGCAAGAATCTGCGCGGACCGTGGCAGGAGATCCGCATGCGGGTCCACACGCTCGACGAGATCGACCGGCCGGCGTTCTGGACGTTCGTCGAAGAGGCGGTCGCCTCGTTTGCCAAGCTGGCCACCAAGGCGCAGCAGAATCCCGAGGATGTAATGCCCTGGAAGGTGCTGGGGCAGAAGTGGCACTTCTCGCGCAAGGGCTTCCCGCCGGGCAAGCAGGTGCAATGGGAACTGGAAGTACTCGAGGATCTCTGCGAGATGCTGAGCGAGGCGGCTTCCGAGGGGCAGTTCCTGTGGAACAACCAGCAGGTGGTCCATCTGCGCGTGCCCGGCCAGGACGAACCGTGGGCCAGCATCTATACGAAGCGCCGCGCGGCGGTCGAGCTGGTGCTGACGGGGCCGAAGGATCGCTTTGCGCTGGGGCGCGTGGCCGAGATGGGTTGCGAGCGCGAGTTCAGCTCGGAACGACCCGATAAGGACGTGATCAAGATCCGCTTCCGCGAGGTCGAGGATCTGGCGCGGGGCGATCTGGCCGATTTCCTCCGCGAGCATCTCGATGAGCTAGGCGCGAAGGTTTAGTGGCGACGAGACCATGAGCGAACAACTGCTGCCATCCCGATTCCTGTTCCGCCTGTCGGCGCCCTGCCGTCCCACTCCCCGTTTGTGGAGCGACGCGGGTCCGCAGTTGGGGGACGAGCATCGTCTGCCCGCCTTCTGCGAGCTGGACGGGCAGGAGCCCTTTGCCGATGTTCGCGCCGGCTGGAGCGATGCCGGCCTGGCGTTCAACATTCGCGTTTCGGGCAAGCGCTTGCCCACGCGGTGCGATCTTGGCCGGCCGACGGAATGTGACGGGGTCGAACTGTTTCTCGACACCCGCGATACGCACAACGTCCACCGCGCCAGCCGTTTCTGCCATCGCTTCGTGGCGATCCCGTTCGGCGCCGGCGGGCGTCGCGAGGACCCGCACGTCGAGCAGCTCATCATCCATCGCGCGAAGGAAGATGCACGCCAGGCGCCCAGTCGTTCGCTACAGGTGCGCAGCGAGCGCCGCGTCGACGGCTACGTGATGGACGTGTTGATTCCAGCAGCCGCCCTGACGGGCTTCGGGGCGGTAGAACATCCGCGGTTGGGGTTCACCTATCTGGTGCGCGATCATGCCCTGGGGCGGCAGATCTTCAGTTGCCCCGATGGATTTCCGTTCGATACGGATCCGAGCCTTTGGGGGACGCTGGAATTGGTGAAAAGTTAGAGCGAGGAGCGGTTCGTCTATTCCTCGTCGCTCTCGATTACGGCTAGCACCTGCCCGACTGTGAGCGGTTCGTCTTCTTCCACGCATATCTCGGCGAGCACGCCGCTTGCCGGAGCGGATAAATCGACCGTTACGCTACCGCAGAGGACCTCGAGCAAGCGGTCGCCGACCGTCACCTCGCTCCCTTTCTCGACCAACCATACGCTGGCGGTTGGTGTGATGTGCGGCAGTCCCAATTCGGGCAGCGTGAGTTCGTGTCGGGGCATGAAACGAGCTTGTCGAGGTCGTGTGCGATAACCGTTTGGCCCCGCCGGGTAAGTGATGGGCCTCAGTACCGGACGACATAGCGGAACAGGTAGACGCCGGCGGCGGCGAGCACGACGTTGCCGCTCCAGATCGAGATCGGGGGCAAATCGCCTTGTTTCGAGGCGTCGACGCTGAACGCCAGGAACGGGTAGTAGACGATCAAGATGGGCAGGAAGCAGAGAAAGAAGCTGGTGAGCAGGTCGGCGTTGCGCTGGCGGACGGCCAGCGGAATGCCGACCATGGCAAAGCAGAGGCAACTGAAGCCGTTGGCCCAGCGGCGTTGCGGTTCGGTGTAGAGGCGGTGGAGTTGCTCGTTGTAGGCCTTGAGGGTCTCGTTCTGCACGGCCCATTCGTTTCCGGCCAGGCCGGGGAAGTCTCCCGTCATCAATTGCAGGCCGGCCAGGGCGGCCATCTTGCGCTTCTGGTCCTCGACGCGCACGATCTGCTTGTCGATCTTCTCGCGAAAGACCCACATGGGGAGCTTCGAGGGGACCTCTTCGTTGCGATCGACGCGGCTGGCGTCGAGCAGCGGGAATTCGATCTCGAAGACATCGGGATCGCGCAAACGGAGTTCCTCTCCCCCTTCGACGGTGTAGTTGTGGCAGATGATCTTCAGAAGGCCCTGCGATGGGTCGGAGCGGAGCTCGGCGTCCTCGGCGATGACCGTCATCGGCTTCTTGCCGTGAAACGAGAGGGTCGGCATCAGCAGCTTGCGCCCCTCGACCCGTTTCACGTTGATCGAGAAGCGTTCCGAGCTGTAGGAACGCTGCGTGCGCAGCATGCCGTAGGCGATGTCTTCGACCGCCTCGATCGCCACGCGGCGGATGCCGTTGCGCCCCCAGGAGACCGCCAGGTCGTTGAGCCAGACGGTACACAGGCTCAGCAGGAACGTCAGGACGAGCGTCGGCCAGACGACCGTCATCGGACTGATGCCGAGCGACTTGATGGCCACGATCTCGTTCGAGCCGGCCATGCGGCCGTAGACGGTCGAAACGGCAAAGAGGACCGTCGCCGGCACGGTGAAGCGCAGGGCGTCGGGCAGGATGTAGGGGAGCAGCAGCACAATCTGGCCGATGCCCAGCCCTTGATCGGTCGCCTCGCGGACCACCCCCACGATCAACAGCAGCAACGTGAGCGAGGCCAGCGCAACGAAGAAGACCTTCGAGACCTCGATCAGGACATAGCGCGAGAGTAGTCGCATCGGGGGCACAGTCTCCCGGCGCGACCTGCGACGGTCAACATCACTTCGGTCCAGGCTGCCCAATGCCAGCACGAGGGGGGAAGGCAAGCCAGAGAATCGCCACTGATAAGCTGGGTGATCGGGACGTGCCCGGCAAACTGGGTGGCGCGAGGCGAACTTTTTTTGTGGGTGCGCGAAAGTGCCCCAGAACACCGGAAAATTCCGCGGCGGTGCAGGCTCGGGAGGGGGGCGTGCTAGCGGGTCGCTTTACAGCGCCGTACTCTTTTTTCATACTACGCCCTCGGCTCGTTCGGCCGTGTGCCGGACGGAGCGAGGGAGCATACACGGATGGCCAGGCTGTCGATGAACGAAGTGACCACCTACCGGTGGTCCTTTGAAGAAGATGTCGCGCACTACGCGCGGGCAGGTATACCCGCGATCGGCGTGTGGCGGCAGAAGCTTTCCGACTTCGGCGAGGAAAAAGGGATCGAGCTGCTCGAAGAGAGTGGTTTGGCGGTCTCGAACCTGCTGTGGGGGGGCGGTTTCACGGGGAGCGACGGCCGTTCGTTTCGCGACAGCGTCGACGATGCCCGCGACGCGATCCGGCTGGCCGGCGCGATGAAGGCCGGTTGCCTGGTGCTCTACACTGGTGGCCGCGGCGGCCATACGCATGGCCACGCCCGGCGATTGTTTCGCGACGCGTTGGCTCAACTGGTGCCGCTGGCGGGTGAATTGAACGTGCCGTTGGCGATCGAGCCGATGCATGTGAACTACGCCGCTGACTGGACCTTCCTCACGTGTCTCGACGACACGCTCGAGTTGATGGTGCCGTTCGATGCGAACTATGTGCGTCTGGCGTTCGACACGTACCACTTTGGCGACCATCCACAGCTTTTGGCGCGGATTCCCGAGTTGGCCGCGCGCGTGTCGATCGTGCATTTGGCCGACAGTCACAAGACACCCGGCGCGGAGCAGAATCGTTGCCCGCTGGGGACGGGCGCGTTACCGCTGAAAGAAATCCTGTCGGGCTTTGCCGCCGCGGGCTACGACGGCTACTGCGACGTCGAGCTGTTCGGCGAGGCGGTCGAGAACGCCGACTATGCGTTGCTCTTGCGCGACACGCAACGCGCGTTTCACCATCTCTCGGCGTGCCAAGTGGCTTGAGCTAATTCTTCTCCGGAATCAGCTCCAAGCAGACGAGCCGGTTCTCGTCTCGGATGTACATCAGCCCGTGCGAGAGGATCGGCGCGGCCCAGGCGGGGTAGCGGATCAGTTGCTGCGGGCTCGGCTCGGCGAGCTCGCCGGCGCCTGCCTTCAGATCGAGAATGGGGGAGTGCGAGACGACGTCGAACTTCTCAGGTGTGGCCCGCAGCAAGATCAACTCGCCATATTCGGTCAGGCAGACGAAGTGACGGTCGACGTAGAGCAGGGACGAGCGCGAGAGGTTGGGCTCGCTCCAGCGTACCTGGCCCGTGTCGAGATCGATGGCGCGGAGTTCGGCGTTTTCGGCGTGCCGGCCGCTGGAACCGTACAGCACGCCTTCGTGATAGACGCAGGTGTTCCAGTGCGTTTGCATGGCTTTGTCGCGGCGGCGGGGATCGTCGGCCCAGAGCAGTTCGTACTTTCCGGGGCTGTATTGCAGCAGCGAGCTGCCGGGGCCGTAGCATTCGGAAATGAAGGCGCGGTTCCCGACGAGGACCGGTGTGCTGGCATTGACGCTTTCGGCAATCTTGGCGCGCCATGGGTAGTGGAAGTCGACTTTACCACTGGCCGGATCGAAGCCGAGCAATCCGCCTCGGGCAAATAGAAAACCCCAGCGTCGGCCGTCGAGAGTCGTGGCGATGGGGCTCGAGTAGCTGGCCAGCTCGTCGCCGGTGCGGTATTTCTCCTTGCCGGTGAACTTGTCGAAGGCGACGAGCGCGGTGCCGTTGGGCAGCAGGTTGCCACTCATGATGTCGCCGCGGCCCGGCACGGAGCCCCCCACCTGCACGAGCAGCAGGTCGCCTTCGAGGAGGGGGGTGCTGCCGACGCCGAAGAAATTTTGCACGACGTTGTAGTCGCGCGTGGTGTCGACCTTCCAACGCAGCGAACCATCGACGATGTTCAGGCAGTGGAGCATCCCCTCGGCGCCGTAGAGATAGACGCGGTCGCCATCGACCACCGGCGAACAGCGCGGACCGTTGTTGTAGCCATACAGATCTTCGTAGGCGGTCGGGTATTCGAACTTCCAGAGTTCCTTGCCCGTCTCGCTCTCGCAGCAGGCGAGCCGCGCGAAGTCTCCCACGCGATCGAAGACAAAGAGCCGTCCGCGGCTGATGGTGGGCGCGCCGTAGCCGGTGCCGAGCCGGCGGTGCCAGAGGACGGGAGGACCGGTGCGCGGCCAGGGGGTGACGAGCCCCGTCTCGCTCGAGCGGCTGTCGTGCGTGGGGCCGAGAAAACAGGGCCAATCCTCGCCTGCTTTGCGCGTGCCGAGATCCTCGGGCAATGCGATTGTGGCGCTCGCCGGCGCGGAGCTGGTCTTGGTTTGCGTGGCATCGCTGGGGGGAGCGGTGTTGCCGGGCGGAGCACCACAGCCCGCCAGAATCAGGGCGAATACGAGCGTTGCTGGCATCGATTGTTGCGCGGGGCCGTCTTTCACAGGACCGCGATCCACAGGTAGGTGACGCGCGTGCCCGCGATCGGACACGATTCGATTACACTATACTGGAGTTGCGCACCGACCGGCCAGTTGTTCCGTTGCCATGCTACGCGTCTCACCCCGCATCACGATTCCGACCGAGGAACTGGAGTTCACCTACGCGCGTAGCTCGGGCCCGGGCGGGCAGAACGTGAACAAAGTGAACTCGAAGGCGGTGCTGCGCTGGGACGCGCGCCGCAGCGCGGCCTTGCCCCCCGACGTGCGCGAGCGCTTCGAGACGAAGTTTGGCTCGCGTCTGACGACCGAGGGGCACCTGGTGATCAGCAGCCAACGCTATCGCGACCAAGGACGCAATGTGGACGATTGTCTGTACAAGCTGCGCGAGATGCTCGCTAGCGTGGCGGTGCCGCCGCGCAAACGGCGGCCGACAAAACCGTCGCGCGCGGCCGTGGCTCGACGGCTCGATTCTAAACAGGCTCAGTCGCGCAAGAAGCAGACGCGCCGTGATCGGCCGGGTTCGGAGGAGTAGCTGCCGAGCGATTCGCCCGAGCTTAGTTGCCTGAAAAAAATGTCGGTTAGCGACTTCATCGACGGTGGCACCGGCTGTCAGCCGGTGGGCGGAGAGTTGAGCTCAGCGCGGATCAATTGGTGATCGGCACAGGCTAGCAGCCTGTGCCACTTCTACCCGCGACTCTCTTGTGTTCAGCGGAATTCTTGGCCGCCAACCACACCTCTTGTCGCTGCGCGACACGGACGATTTTCCGACTTGAGCAAACGTTGTGCGGAAAATCGTCTGTGCTACCCGACGTGATGCCTACGTGATCTAGTGGTGGCCGTGGTTGTTGCCGTGCCCGTTTGTAGTGGTCGCCGTGACCGCCTCGGCCTCGGGCGTTGGTTCGACCCCCTTCAGCCAGCGGTTGGCGATGTCGGTCGTCGCTTCGTCGTCGTTGTCCCACAGGTCGGCAAAGTTCTTGCGGATACGGCGCTCGGCGGTCTTGAGATAATAGCGGGCCGTTTCGAGTTCGTGGCGACGTTCCCCCTCGGGGATATGGTGATCTCCCATCAGGCGATCGAGCCGCGCGAGCACGCAGGCCGAGACGTAGATCTCGGTGGCCGAATCGGCGATCCGCCCGAGCAGGTACTGTCGATCGAGGACTGATTCCTGATAGCGGCGCAAGAGCCGTTCGACATTCGAGCCCAAGAGGCCCGTGAGGGTCCCCAGGCGATGGGCGTCTTCGTCGAGGGCGCTGTTTCGTACGCGGACTTCGGGCGAAGTGAGCATCGTGGCGAGGCGTCGTCCGGCGAAGCCGCTGAGCTTGCCGAGGTTGCCGATCGGGCTGAGGAGGGCGTCGAGGATGCCCTTGAGCTCCATGCCCACGTCGCGCATGCCGACCAGGGCGATGAAGACGCGGAGGACGTCGTTCGCCCCTTCGCCGATCATGTTGATGCGGCCGTCGCGCATCATGCGTTCGAAGGGCTCGTCGGTGAAGTAGGCCTTGCCGCCGTAGATCTGGATCGTGTCGTTGATGATCCGCCACAGCGTGTCGGTGGCAAAGACCTTGAGCATGGCGGTCTCGAGCATGAAGTCTTCTTCGCCCGAGTCGATCATGGCGGCCGTTTCGTAGGTACACGACTCCATGGCATAGGCGCCGGCGGCCATGTAGGCGATTTTATCCTTGACCAGCTCGAAGGAGCCGAGCGTCTCGCCGAACTGCACGCGGCGATTGGCGTGCTCGACCGCCCTGGCCACGCAGAACTTGGCGGCGCCGGTGCAACTAGCGCCGAACGTGGTGCGGCCGAAGTCGAGCACGGTGAGCGCGACTCGCAGCCCCTTGCCCAGCTCACCGAGGATGTTTTCCTTCGGCACGTACATGTCCTTGAAGGCCAACCGCGCCGTGGCGCTGCCGCGGACGCCGCACTTGTCCATGCGGGCCTCGAGCACCTCGAAGCCGGGCATGTCGGGCGTGACGAGGAAGGAGGTGATCTTCGTGTCTTTGCTGCCGGGAACGGGCGTGCGGGCCATCACGCTCAAGACCTGCGCGATGCCGCCGTTGGTGATCCAGCGCTTGCCGCCGTTGAGGATATAGCCCTTGCCGTCGGGAGAGGGAACCGCCTGCGTTTGCACGTTCGCCGCGTCGCTGCCGGCCTCGGGCTCGGTGAGCGCGAAGGCGCTCAGCCATTCGCCCGTGGCGAGCTTGGGCAGGTACTTCTTCTGTTGCTCGGGCGTGCCGAAGAGGACGATGGCCCGCGGGCCGATCGAATGGTGCGCGTTGACGAAGAGCGCCGTGCCGCCACAGTGGCCCCCCAGGACTTCGACCAGCCGGCAGTAGGCAGTCTGCGACATGCCGTGTCCGCCGGCATCGAGCGGCAGGCACGCGCCGAGCACGCCGAGCTGACCGAGGCCGCGCACGACGTCATCGGGGATCTTCGACTCGCGATCGATCTTCACCGGGTCGATCTTCTCGGCGCAGAAGCGACGTAGCTCGTCGACCTTGGCGTTCACCGCCGAGTCGGCCGTGAGATCGGGATAGGCCGGCAGGCGATGGTTCAGGTAGCGGCCAAAGTAGAGCCCTTTGGCAAACCCGATTTCCTGCGGGACGGAGCCGAGGATCTCTTCGGCCTCGGCCATCTGCTTCTCACGGTCGGTGGCACTCATGGTTTTTCAATTCCTCGAGCGAAAAAAGAGGGCTGGCGCGGCGAACTGGCCAGCGCTGGCGGAAATCGGGCAGGACAGAGACGAATTCGGACGGCGACCGCACCCCCGCGTCGCGGCCATCCGTGGGAAAGGCCGATTATCGCCACCAGCGGTGGGGGGCACAAGGCGGGGATCTCGACACAAAGCCGCCAAGGTTTGCAGATCCACGACCTACGGCCGATCTGCCGTTCCTGCGGCCTCGTCGTCGCGAAGGCGTCCCAGGAGTGTGACGTCGTCGAGGACCTCAATCGCGTAGGTCTGGCAATACTCCAATACAGTCGTATCGTACAGGTGCTGATCGCGCGTACAGAGCACATCCGCACGTCCGGCAATGGCTCCTGCAATCACTGGGTCGTCGTCTGAATCCCGCGGGACCAGGGATTCAACGCTGGCCGGCTCGACGATTTCGGCGGCACGTTCCAGGTCGTCGAGAAATCGGGCAATCTCCTCCGCGCTCGCGATGCTACGCAGTCGGAGCCGGGTATAGCCCAAGACACGCGTCAATCATCGCCTCATCCAGGACGGCATCCATCTCGTCGTCAGGCACGTCCTTGAATCGCTCGCTCAGTTGCTCCATCGAAGCAAGGAGCCGCCGGCGAGCTTGCGCACGCTCATCACCTAGCTGATGGTGCGAAGGATTGGGAACCGTCACGGTGACTTCGTCTTCGTCCCGCAACTCACGCCCGACCATCGATGCAATCCATGCGCGGGCATCAGGATTGAGATCCTTAGCCTTGCAGACGATCAAGCCATCGGCGGAGCTATCCGGTGCGTGCGAATTAGCCATGATGTCTTCATTCTATGTCTTGTTCGATGGCCGGAGCAAGAATCGAGAATCAGTCGGCCAGGATGACGTTCGCCGCGTTTCGGCCGCAGATGCCCATCACACCGCCGCCGGGGTGGCTGGCCGCGCCGCACAGGTAGAGGCCCTCGACCGGTGTGCGATGATCGGCCCAGCCGGCGACGGGGCGGAGGGCGAAGAGCTGATTCAACGTCATGGCCCCTTGGAAGATGTTGCCGCCGGTGAGGCGGAACGTGCGCTCCAGATCGAGCGGCGAGAGGATCTGCCGGTGCAGGATCGCGCCCGGGACGTTGGGGGCGTAACGGGCGAGGACCTCGATGCAGCGATCGGCAAAGGCCTCTTTGCGCTCGTCCCAGGTTCCTTCGGCCAGCTTGTAGGGGGCGTACTGCACGAAGATCGACAGGATGTGCCGCCCCTCGGGGGCGATCGTGCGATCGACGCTCGTGGGCAGGGTCATCTCGAGGATTGGCTCGTGGCTCGGCCGGCCGTACTTGGCATCGTCGAAGGCGCGTTCGAGGTAGTCGAGGCTCGGCCCGATGTGCATCGTGCCGTGATGGTGCGGACCGATCGTGTTGCCCGGCTGGGCGAGGAAGTCAGGGGGCTCGGCGAGCGCCAGGTTGATCTTGGCCGAGGCGGAGGAGTAATCGATGCGCGAGACCGCGGCGCGAAAATCGGCAGGTAGATCGTCGGGGGCGAGGAAACGCTCGAAGGTCCAGTGGGGATCGACGCTCGAGGCGACGACGTTGGCTTCAAGCTGAGTGCCATCGGCCAGCAGCACGCCGCGCACGCGCCCGTCGCTTGTGACAATGCGGGTTACCTCGGCCTCGCGGCGAATCGCCACGCCGAGATCGCGGCAGGCCCCTTCGATGGCGGTCGACAAGGCGCCCATGCCTCCCTGGACGTAGCCCCACACGCCTCGCGCGCCGCCGGCCTCGCCCATCACGTGGTGCAAGAGGACATAGGCGCTGCCCGGGGTGGAGATCGAGGCGAACGCGCCGATGATGGCGTCGGTGGCCAGCGTGGCCTTGAGCACGTCGGACTCGAACCAGCGGTCGAGAATCGGTCTGGCGGCGCCGGTGAGGATCTCGATCGCCTCGGGCATGTCGGCGCCGAGCGTGCCGGCCACGCGATAGAGCTGCCATAATTTCTTCGCGTCGGCCAGTCGTTTGCGCGTGCCGATCTTGCGCCAGTCGCGTCCGAGTGGCAACAGGTCGGGGGCGGTCTCAGCGAGTACCGGATCGATCGCCCGCGAGACGCGATCCAACAGCGCCTCGTAGCGGGGATAAGCCTCGGCGTCGTGCTGGCTGAACTTGGCGATTTCGCGGCGATTCAACTCGGCGTCGGGGCCCATCAGCAGGCTGCGCCCATCTTCCAGCGGCGTGAACGACGAGGGATTGCGCGGCAGGATCGCCAGGCCGTACTGTCGCAGGCGCAGCTCTTCGATGATCTTCGGCGGGAAAAGGCTGATGACGTAGGCGGCGGGCGAGACCTTGAAGCCGGGCCACAACTCTTCGGTCGTGGCGGCGCCCCCGAGCACGTGGCGGCGTTCGAGCACGGTGACGCGTTTGCCGGCGCGAGCCAGATAGGCGGCGGCCACGAGGCCGTTGTGCCCGCCGCCGATGATGATGCAATCGGAACGAGTTGCTTCTGCCATGTGTCGGTCTGACCTGGGATTCGATTGCAGGCGAGGTCGCGTCGTGGGGGGACGGCGGCGGATCTCTTCTCGAAGCATCGCTCAAGCACCGGGCAGGAGATCAGTGGAACTGCCGCTGCCTGGATGTCGCGCGGCCTGGCGCGGAAGGCAAGCCGACACAATCGTCGCGACCGGAGTTATTCGACCCTGCCCGGTGTGGTGCGCCGGGCGTACGACCGTGCGGCTGGACAGCCGGCGGCGGCCGGCGATGATAGCGTGCCATGAGCGAACGTAAAGCATCGGAACCGACCGGCGAGGTGAGCCCGCGTCCCGCGCGGTGGTGGATCGTTGCCGCGGCGCTGTTGTGGAGCATGAGCGGCGTGTTCGCCAAGTCGGGCGTGTTCGACGATTGGCCGCTCGACGCGCGCGGTCCCTTGCTGGGGTTCTGGCGCGCGCTGTTCGCGGGGTTGTTTCTACTTCCCTTCGTACGGCGACCGCGCTGGACGCCGTGGCTCGTGCCGATGACGCTGTCGTTCGCGGGCATGAACGCGTCGTTTCTCACGGCGATGACCCTGACCACCGCGGCCAACGCCATCTGGCTGCAATGCACCGCGCCCTTGTGGGTCTTCTTGATCGGGCTGGTGTTGCGGATCGATCCGCTGGATCGGCGGAATACGGTGCCGATCGTCGCCGCGGCGTGCGGAGTTGGGTTGATACTTTACCACGAGCTTGGCGGCGGCGCGCGAATGGGAGTGGCGTTCGGGCTGGCGGCCGGCATTTTTTACTCGGGGGTGATTATCTCTTTGCGCGGATTGCGGCACGAGAATGGCGCTTGGCTCGTGGCGCTCAATCTGCTGGTGTCGGCGGCAGTGCTCGCGCCGTATGTCTTATCGCTCGGTATCGTGCCGAGCACTTGGCAGTTCTTCGTGCTGGCGGCGTTCGGCATTGTGCAGATGGCGATCCCGTATCTCTGCTTCGCGCGCGGGCTGCGCGGGATCTCGGGACAAGAGGCGTCGGGCATCGGTTTGATCGAGCCGATCGTGATGCCGGTGTGGGTGTTTCTCGCCAGTGGCGAGGCGCCCGCCTGGTGGACGATGGTCGGCGGAGGGATGATCTTTGCCGGGTTGGCGTGGCGCTATCTGCGAGCTGAACGCGCGTAGGTTACGCAACCCGTGCGTGATACAAAGTATTTAACTACGACTGGTTCAAAATCCGTCCCAAGACTCGGCAAAGTTTAAACCTGCACGCGTTGCCAGCCGCCGTGCCAGAAGCGGTACGAGACGAGCAGGCAGCGTAGGCTGATGTCGGCGACCATGGCGTACCAGGCGCCGCGCACGCCCCAGAGCAGGTAGCCGGTGAACAGATACGCGAGCGGCATGCGCACGCCGAGATAGCCGATCCAGGTGATGAACAGCGGCCAACGCGTATCGCCCGCTCCGCGCAGGGCGCCGCTCAAGATCATCACCAGGGCGAAGGCCGGCATGATGACCGAGACGATCCGCAGCAGGCCGGCGGCGGTCGTGGCGACTTCGGATTGTTTGGCGCTCAAGAAGAATCGAGCCAGCGGATAGGCCTCGACGAACATGAGCGCGCCGGCCGAGGCGACGATTCCTCCGCCGACGAGACAGGCCATGAGCACGCTGCGGCGCGCGCGGCGGAAATCGTGCGCGCCGAGAAACTGCCCGGCGAGCGTGCCGGCCGCCACGTGAAACGCCAGGCCCGGCAGGTAGGCCAGCGACTCGATGCGGATGGCCACGCCATGCGCGGCGGCCGCCTCGTCTCCCAGGCGGTTGATGATCGCCACGAACCAGAGCTGGCAGGCGATGACCGACAGGCTGTCCATGCCGCCGGGAATGCCGACGCGCAGCAGCCGGCGGACCAGCGGCAGGTCGGGTTTCAGCAAGCGGGGTGAGAGGCGCAGGCCGCTGCGTCCCGCGACGAGGAGTCCGATCATCACGAGGCCTCCCACCACGTAGCCGGTGGCGGTGCCGACGGCGAGTCCCGTCCAACCCAGCTTGGGAAGCGGGCCCAAACCCAACACGAGCGACCAGCTCACGGCGATGTTGACGACGTTCACCAGGGCCATCGTGAGCAGGCCGGCCGTCATGTCTCCCGCGCCGCGCAGACAGGCGGTACCCACCGAGGTGAGCATCAGGAACGGCAGCACCGGAAAGATGAAGCCGAGGAAATGCGACGCCAGCGCCGCCGCTTCCCCGCGCAACTGCATGACGGAGATGAGCGCGTCTTTGCCACACAATCCGGCGATGGTGACGACGATCGACAGGCACGCGCCGAGCAAGATCGCCTGATTGGTGAGATGCCGTGCCGAGGCGAACTCCTTCGCCCCCACAAAGCGCGCCGTCATCGCCGTGGCGCCGATGCCGATCACCACCGACAGACTGGCGAGCATCCAGAGCAAGTAGACCATCAGGTTGATGGCCGCCAGATGCGCCTCGCCGAAATAGCGGCCCGTGAGCATCTGGTCGGAGAGTCCCACGAGCATCACGAGCGATTGCTCGGCCAGCACGGGGAGCGCCAGCCGCAGCATGGGGCGGAGCGTGCCCTGGCTGTCGGCTAAGGAGACTGGTGCGCGCGAGGTGGACACGGGACAAGGCGGTTCCTGCGAGACGGTCTGCGCGCGTGTGCGGAGCATGGAGAAGAGACAACACCAACGGACGAAGGTTCGCCGCTAGGGTGGCTCGGTCGCCTGCAAGTAGGCAAACAGATCGCGCAATTGCTGTGGGGTGAGCTTCTCGAGCAGGCGCTCGGGCATGAGAGACGTCGTCGAGGGCTCGACCGAGTCGATCTCGGCACGGCCGATCGTGTGTCGGCGGTTTTCTCCATCGATGAGGGTCAGCGCGACGGGCGTCTCCTCGGCGACGAGACCGGTCAGAATGCGGCCATCGGTAGTGGCGACGATCGAGCCGAGGTATTCCTTACGCACGACCGTGCTGGGATCGACGATGCTTGTGAGCAGATACTGTCGATCCTGGCGGTTGGCGGTCGTGAGGTCGGGGCCCAGCTTCGTTCCTTCACCAAAGAGCGTGTGACACTTGCCGCAATGTTCGCGGAACAGGAGGCGGCCGTTCGAAGCGTCGCCGGCGGCGGCGCGGAGATCGTTGTTCAGGCGGCGAACATCGGCCAGGCGTTCCTCGGGCGCGGCGGCGCCGATGCGGCCCCAATGCTTCTCGACGAGCTCGTCGAGGTCGGCACGCTGATGGAGGGCCAGTCGCGAGAGCTCGTCGGTCGGCACGTCGGCGGCGGAGAGGCGGCCAGCGGTCACCCCGGCGAGAAAAGCGAGAGCCCAATCGGCGCGGCCGAAGAGGACCTCGCGCGCGGCCGCCTGTTGAGTGGGGTCGAAGTCAGAGTACTGTGCGATGAGTGCGTCACGGACCTGTCCGTCGTCGAAGCGGGCTAGACCTCGTGTGGCGGCGAGCCGGACGTTGCCCGTCTCGTCGTTGAGGGCGATCGCCAGGAGCACGTGGACGACTTTTTGCTGCGCGCCGAGTGCCGCGAGTAATTCGATAGCATTGGTGCGTGCTGCTTCGGCTGCGGAGACGTCGAGGGTCTGATCGCGGAGCCAGTCGAATACAGGCGGATAGCCCAGTCGCGCGGCGGCTGTTGCCAGACGCACGCGATTGGCGTCCTTGTTCCAAAGTCGTTCGATTTGTTCGGCCAGCGCGACGGGAACGCGCGTGAGGGGGGGACCGGCGAGCGCATCGCCGAGAGACTCGAAGAGCGCGAGTCGAACCTCGTCATCGGGGGCCGAGGTGATCAAATGCGTGGCGAGAAGGAGCCCGGTCTCCCCCTCGGCGGCACAGCGGCGCACGAGCCGCGGCAATAGCTCGCGACGCGCGAGGGCCGAGCTCCAGATCGCCGGTTGTGCGAAGCGTTCGACGACGATAACAGGCTCGCGAG
This sequence comes from Pirellulales bacterium, assembly GCA_019636335.1. Taxonomy (NCBI): domain Bacteria; kingdom Pseudomonadati; phylum Planctomycetota; class Planctomycetia; order Pirellulales; species Pirellulales bacterium. The sequence continues at coordinate 109,604 of JAHBXR010000009.1, read as the reverse complement.
AAAATTGCGTTTCGAGGGCCCACCAGAGCAGCAGCGGCACGAAAGGATCGCTGGCGTCTTCGGCATGCGCGGCGAGAGACTCGAGCAGGGGCAGCGAGGCTTCAAGCGGCAAGCGTCGCGCGGTGCAGGCGAGTTGCGCGCGGACGCGCACGTCGGGCTCGCGCGCCGCCAGTTCAGCGAGCTTTCCCGTCAGTTCGGCATTCTTCGCATGGTCGTCGCCGATGAAGCGCACGCCCCAGTATCTCACCATCGGCTCCCCGTGTACGAGTAGTTCCACAAGCAGCGATTCATCCAGGCCACCACAGGCCTGAATGGTCCAGGCATATTCGAGGGCCTGAGGCGCCGTGTCCGCGGCGCGGAACTTTTCGAGCAAGGCGGACAGGACCGACTTGTCTTGCCGTGCGGCCAGAAGCCGTCGCGCGGCGCGGACGTACCAGTTGTTCTCGTGCGCGAGATGATCGACCAGCTCCAGGCTCGATAGCTCCCCCAGATCGAAGGCCGGCACGCGCGGCGCGTCCTTCGCGCGCAGGGCATAGATGCGGCCGTTGCGCCGATCCCACTCGGCGTCGGGGTCGGGGTGGGCGGTGCGGGCGTCGTGCCAGTCGGTGAGATAGATCGAGCCGTCGGGGCCGCTCGTCACGTCGCTGTTGGCGAACCAGGTGTCGCCGGCCAGCAGCAGCTTGCCGCCGTGTTGCGAGCGAAAGGTGGAGCCCGCGCGTTCGAGATTGTTCCAGTAGGCGGCATGCCCCAGCAGATCGCCGTTGACGTACTTGCCACGCAGCCAGGGGAGTGTATTTCCCTGGTAGACGATGCCGCCGACAGTCACATGGCCGCCGACAAAGTTTTCGTGCGGCATGTGGTCGAAGAAGCCATACGCGTGCGGATTGTGCAGTGCGCCATGCTTGCCGAAGCTCTTCCAGTAATAGGCCCCCTGCATGCCGTGGACGCCGATGTAGCCGCCGAGATTCGTACTGGCGAAAAGGTTTCCCTCGGCGTCGAAATCGACTCCCCAGGTGTTGCCGCCTCCTTCGTAGAAGAGCTCGAAGCGATCGGTCGGCGGATGGTACCGCCAGACCCCTTGTTGAAACTCGATGCCGCGGATGTTGGCCGTGACCGTGCTGCCTTGCGCCCCGTAGAGCCAGCCGTCGGGACCGAAGAGGAGCGAGTTCGCCACCGAGTGGGCGTCTTCCATGCCGAAGCCGGTGAGCAACACCTGCGGATCGCCGTCGGGGACGTCGTCGCGATTCTTGTCGGCGTAATAGAGCAGATAGGGCACCTGCAGCACATAGACGCCGCCGTGACCGAAGGCCAGACCGCTGGCGAGATTCAGTCCCGCGACAAAATCTTTCTCGCAATCGGCGCGGCCGTCGCCGTCGGTGTCTGCGAGGATCGTGATGCGATCGGCCCCTTGCGGACCCCGCGGCGGAGGCTCGGGCACGCGGTCGTAGACCGTGCGCGAGTAGCGGTCGACGCTGACGCGCTCGAGGCCGGCCGGATTCGGATACTGCAAATACTGGATGACCCACAACCGGCCGCGCTCGTCGAACTCGATGGCCACCGGCTGTCGCACCATCGGCTCGGCGGCAAAGGGTTCGGCCACGACTCCCGCGGGCAGCGTCATGCGGCGTGCGGCCTCCTCGGGGGGATAGCCCTGGGCGTGGGCGCTCGTCGTGAGCAATAGCAGGATCAAAAGAGCAAGCAGGACGTGTGGCACTGCTGGCTTGCTCAGCCGTGTAAAGGTCGAGCAGCCACTGCTGGACGAGCCAGTAGTGCCATCCAGAGACGATTCATGGCGAGCGAGGAGCGTTGGCATATGTTTGGCTGGTGGTTCGTGCGAAACGACTTGGTTAGCATAGTCGTGCCATCGGGCGTGGTCCAACCGCGCGAGGGTTGGCGGCCCTTCCTTAGAATCTGGATCCAGACGCATGTACGACCTTGACCTTACGATCCGCGAGCGGCGCAGCGTGCGCGGCTTTTATCCCGACCGCCTGGTGCCGAAGCCGTTGTTGACCGAGGCGCTCGAGCTGGCGCAGCGGGCTCCGTCGAATTGCAATGTGCAACCGTGGCGGGTGTTCGTCGCCTCGGGGCCCCGCTGCGAACGCTTGCGCCGCGCACTGGTCTCGGCGATCGAGTCGGGGGACATGGGGGATCCGCAGGATCCGGTCGATACATTTCCTGGCGATTACCGCCGGTTGCAGGTCGAGTGCGCCGTGACGATGTTCCGCGAGATGGGGATCGAGCGAGGGGACCAGCCGGGACGGGCAAAGGCGATGCTGCGCAACTTCGAGTTCTTCGACGCCCCGCACGTGGCCATCGTCACGATGGAACAGCACTATGGCCTGGGCGTGGCCCTCGACGTGGGCATGTACGTGCAGACGCTGATGCTGGCGCTATGGGCGCGCGGCGTGTCGAGCTGCCCCCAGGCCAGCTTGCGCCAATACCACCACATCATTCGCCGCGAGCTGGGCATTCGCGACGACTTGCGGATCTTGTGTGGCGTGTCGTTCGGCTATGAAGACGCGAGCGTGCCGGCCAACCGTACAAGGCAAACTCGCGAGCCGCTGGAAACCAACGTGGTGTTGCTGGAGGAGTGAGCCGCACAAGCAGGGACATGGCAGAGTCGCGCAGGCAAACGCATTTTGCCCGCGCGGAGATATTGCGATTGTGGATAGCCGCGCGTGATGAGCGGTCCCCTTTCGAGCGAAACCGCTCGGCTACTTCCCGGCTTCTGGTCGGCAGTAGGAGAGTGCGATGAGCGAGAAGGATGTCACCAGGTTCGGGTCCCCTTCGAGCCAGCGGCTATTCTCGTTGACCCACGAGCCATTCTCGTTCTGCCGGTTGGCCAGCTCGGCGACGAGTTCCGCGCGCCAGTCGTGCTTCTTGCCCGCGGCATCGGTGATTTCGCTTTCGCCCAGCGCGGCCAGTGCCTTGGCGAACGTGTGGTAGTAGTAGAAGAGACCGGCGTCCCCCATGCCGGGATTGCTCGTGACGTCGTAGTTCTGGCTGATCCAACCCACGGCGGCCTTGACGCGGGGATCGTCGGCCGCGAGACCGGCGTAGAGCATGCTCTTCAGCCCCGAGTAGGTCATGCCGCCATAGCTGCGCAACCCACCGGCGGCTCCCTCGCGCTGCAGGTCTTGCTCGTCGAGGGCGCAGGTGTAGTAGAATCCGCCGTCGTTCGTCTTCGCCGCGAACTGCGTCGTGTTGTGCTCGCTCTCGAGGTTCTGGCAGCGCGAGATGAAGACCAGCGCCCGTTGTATGGCTTCGTCGTCGCTGTCGGCGCCACACTCGCGCAGCGTGTCGACCAGGAAGGCCGTGTTCGACAAGTCGGGACGCGAATCGCCGCCGTAGCCGGCGCCGCCGTAGTAGACGTCGGACTTGTCGCGGCCCTTCTTTTCGTCCCAGGGGACGCCGCGCAAGAACGTCACCGCGCCGTCGAGAACCTGGTCGTAGCGGCCGTCGGCATTCGCGGCCTGGAACGCGGTCGCCGCGATGCACGTCTCGTAGTTGGCCAGACGGCTCCCCCGCGGATGAATCGAGCCATCTTCCTGCACCATGCTGGCCAGATACTCGAGTCCCTTCGCCACGCGGGGATCGTCCGGCGTGCGGCCGTTGCGCAACAGCGCCAGCACGGCCAGCGCCGTGGGACCAATGCCCGCCTGGCGGCTGAACGAACCATCCGCCCCCTGCGTCTTCGACAGGAACTGGATGCCGCGCTCCACGGTTTCGGCGAATTGCTTCGCATCGACTCCCTGATCGGCTCCCTGCGACTCGCGCAAAGGAGAGAGGCTGCAACTGCACACCAGGGCCAGCGTCAGATAAGTCAGGCGCCGCGCGACTCGCACGGAGCGACGTGCCGCGACCTGGGACGAAGACGGAGGAGTAACCGTGGACATGATCGCGAATCCTCTGAGCTCTGATTCGTTCCGTAGCTGATCGATTGGCTGGGAATACATTCTCTAGCGGAACAGACGCGCGTCGGAACGTCAATCTTTGCCCCCGACCGATCCCCTCCTCTCGGGCGGGGGGGCGGACAGGAATCCGACGCCGGCGCGCCACTTTTTGGCGCTGCAACCGACCACCTGACGATGTTTTCGACACCACCCAGCCCGCAGGCGTGCGGACCGCGGGGGGGGCTGATACGATAGGCCACCGGTTTGCTCGTTTTTTACCCAATTCCCCGCCCAGGCGGCCCGGTTAGCGGAGTATCTCGCGATGTTCGTCACCTCGGTTCGCGTTCGTTGGTTCTACGTGGGTGCGTTCGTTTTAACGTGTTGCCTGGGGGCGGGCGCCGCGCAGGCGGAAGATGCCCTGCCCGCCGCGCCGCCGTCGGAAGTGGGTCTCTCGGAGGAAAAGCTCGCCGCGATCGACGAGGCCATGCAGTCGTACGTCGATAAACAGAAGCTGGCCGGCATCGTCGTGCTGATTGCTCGCGAAGGGAAAGTCGCGCACGCCGGCGTCTACGGCAAGCTGGATCGCGAGGCGGACAAACCCATGACGCGCGACGCGCTCTTCCGCATCTACTCGATGAGCAAGCCGATCACCAGCGCCGCGCTGATGACGTTGTACGACGAGGGACGCTTCCAGCTCGACGATCCCGTGTCGAAGTATCTGCCCGAGCTAGGCGATCTGAAGGTCTACGCGGGCAAGAAGGAGGGGGCGGTACAACTCGCGGCGCTCGAGCGGCCGATCACGATTCGCGACCTGATGCGGCACACGTCGGGCCTGGCGTATGGGATCTTTCCCGCTTCGCCGGTCGATGCCCTGTATCGCGACGCGAAAGTTCTGGATCGCGACCAGACGCTCGACGAGATGCTCGAGAAGCTCTCGAAGCTGCCGCTGGCCGCGCAGCCCGGCGACAAGTGGATGTACAGCATCTCGGTCGACGTGCAGGGCAAGCTGATCGAGAAGCTGTCGGGCAAGCCGCTCGATGAATATTTGCAGGAACGTATCTTCACGCCGCTCAAGATGACCGACACGGCGTTTTATGTTCCGTCCGAAAAGCTCGCTCGCATGACGGTGAACTACGGGCCGGGGGGCGAGACGAAGTTGAAGCCGATCGATCCGGCCGCCACCAGCCAGTTTGCCACGAAGCCGGCGTTCCTCTCGGGGGGCGGGGGGCTGGTCTCGACCGCCGATGATTATCTGCGCTTTTGCCAGATGATGCTGAATGGCGGCGAGCTCGACGGCGCGCGCATCTTGAAGCCGGAAACCGTGGCCATGATGACCGAGAATCAACTGCCCGACGAGCTGGTGCCGATTGCGCTGGGGCCGCTGCCGATGCCGAACATGGGCTTCGGGCTGGGCTTTTCCGTGCGCGTGGCCCAGGGGAAGAACGAACCCGCCGGCTCGGTCGGGGCCTATGGCTGGGGTGGAGCCGCCAGTACGCAGTTCTTCATCGCCCCGCGCGAGAATCTCGTCTGCGTGGCGATGACGCAGTTCATGCCCGCCACGCAGCTTTATGTTCAGGAACTGCAAAAACTGGTGTTCCAGTCGTTGCTCGAACCGGTGGCCGCCCCGTGAGACCGGCAAAATGCCGGGGCCCGCTCTTCCCGGCCTGATTTGTCGAAGCATAATGGCACCGATCGCAAGACGCGGGTGTATTTGGTTCGGCTCATAGTTGCCCCACGGGGTGGATGGGCCCGCACGTTGCCCCTGGCCTGCCGCCGCGCGCCACTCGAAGACGAGTTGGCTGCGCAAGGCGCACTTTTCCTCGCGCAGGCCACGGCGGGGACGTGTTACCCTCTCACCCCCTGGGGTAGGCGCTGATGCGATGCTTCTTGCGGCCCGGCGCGGCCGCCTTGCTCACGGTCTGCTTTCTCGTGGCTCCCCTGTCGTGCGGCATTCGCACGTCGCTGGCCGGACCATTGTCCGTGCAGTTTCGCAACGAGTCTCCCTACGACGATTCGCAAGTCTACATCGGCTTCGTCGGACCCGAGACCCTCTACGCCACGAACGTCGCTACCGGCGTGGCCATGGCAGCGAGCCAGTTCGGCAGCGAGCATTGGTACACGCTCGACACGTTGCCACGGGGAATCGATCTGGCCGGTTTCAGCGGGCGGATATACGTGGCGTACGGCAGCCCGTGGAACTTTACGCACGCGGGCTACGAACCTTCGGCCGTGTCGCCCAACGACCCCAACTACTTCAAGCGCTACGACAAGGTCGAGCTGACCTATCACGGCAATGCGCCCGACGTGGCGAACACGACGTCGATCGACTACTTCAGCATCCCCATCGAGCTGAATGTCTATCGCGGCGGCACCACGGGCACGCTGGTCAACTCGCTCGCCGCCTCGCCCACGGACGTCACGCTCGCGGCCTTGCGCGGCTTGACCTCGCCGGGCGATGCCGCCGTGGTGCGCGATGCCGGTGGCAACTTCGTCCGCGTGATCGGGCCGAGTTCCTATCCGCCGCCGCCGGGCCTGCCCAGCTCGCACTACGACAACTTTGATGCGTATCTCACCTATGCGCGCGATACGTACGCTCCCGCGCATGGCGGCGTGCTGGCGACGATCGCGGGGCGCTTTCACGGCGTGGGCCCCGCCCCGCTCACCCCCGAGACGAAGCCGCAGGACTATCGCTTCACCGCCACGATCGATAGCGAGAAGAATATCACGCTCACTGGCAGCGGCACGGAGATCGGGACGCGCACGCTGCTCTTCAAGTATGGCGATCTGGCCAACCCGGCGGGCGTGTATGGCGCGAACCCGTTCTATTACCTCGACGGCAATCTGACTACGGCGCTCAACCCGCTGAACGACGTCTATGGCTGGATGATCGGCGACCTGCTGGCCGGCTTCAACATCGGCGCGATCGGCAGTACCGCGCTCGTCGGCGGCCAGCCGGTCGGCACGCTCGACAGCCAGCAGTGGTTCGCCATGATGGATCTGTTTTCAGCGTTGCAAAGCGATCAGCGCTTCTACAACCAATGGGCCGCCAGGCTGAGCGAAGTGACGCAGGCCTACAACTTCGCCTACACCGACCGCTTTGCGCATGTCGTGACGCCGCTCGATCCGGCGCGCGTCGATACGCTGGAAATCGTCTTGCTGGGAGACACCCACGTACTGGTGCCGGAGCCGGCGACGTGGGCGATGCTTTTCATTGGGGGCACGGCACTACTGGCGGAGCGCTCGCTACGGAGGCGTTCACCTCAGAATCAGAAACGGTAAGACACCAGGACGCAACGAGAGGCTCTTGGTGGTGGTTGACTTGTGCATCAATGCTTTGCGCCTTCGCGTCTTTGCGTTAAGTCTTTCTGTCTTGCGGTCGTCGGGGATGAAAAACAGCTTGGTTCTGCGACATGCGGCGCGGTAAGCTTTGTTTATGGCATACGACATTCCATCCGATATCCGCGGACGGCTGCAGGCCCGGTTGACCCAGGGTACCTATCAGAGCGAGGACGATGTCCTGCGCGACGCTATGGACGCGCTCGATCAGCTCGAACAAGACAAGCTCACGCGCTGGCAGGAACGCAATCGACTGGCAGTCGAGCAGAGCGAGCAGGCACTTTCTAAACCGCTCGACGACGAAAAGGTTCTAGTACGCCTGCGAAAGCGTCTGGCCCAGGAAGGAATCCTCGGTTAAATGCCGCGAGTCCTCTGGACGTCCATTGCCGAGTCCGACCTCGAAGACATCCTCTTCGACCTTCTATTTCGGACGATCCGTCCGCAGTGCTTTTGTCGCGCCTGAATCCTAGGCTGCTTTAGCCCGCACAAGCCGCTTGTCTACGACGAGTTTTGGCGGATGCCACTGCTTGCAAGACGGCCTTGTGTCTGCCCAGAATTGTCAGACTAGAAGCCATACGTTGAGCGAGCGTGGGCTCGCTGGCGGGTGACCGTAACCTTCAAGTGGGCGCCAGATATGTCCAGCGACCGGACAGGTCCTTTCGATCGGACGGCGGCGGATTTGCGTCTTGACGACGCTGTCGAACGCTTCGAGAAAGCCTGGCAGTCAGGCGATCGGCCGGCGATCGACGCGTTCCTGGCCGAGGCTGAAGCGGAGGAGCGCCGCCGCTGGCTTACCGAGCTGATCCACGTCGATATCGAGTATCGACTCAAAGCGGGCGAAGCGCCGCGTGTCGAAGAGTACCTGGCTCGCTTTGCGGAATTAGCCTCCGACGATCGGCTCGTCGTCGATCTCCTGCGGTTCGAGTACGAACTGCGCCGTCGCAGCGAACCAGGGCTTGCGCTCGACGAGTATCAACGGCGTTTTCCGCAGTTGGCCAGGGCACTGGCAGACAATATCACGGCCGGTCCTCTGCCTCCGCGCGGACGACTACTTGTACGGCTCAATTGCCCCCACTGCGAAAACGCCATTCAAATCGTCGATGACGACTCTGAAGAAGAAGTGGTCTGCCCCTCGTGCGGCAGCAGCTTCCGGATCGATCACGATCGCACGCAAACCTGGAAGCCGGAGAAGTTGCCGCGCCTGGGCAAGTTCGAACTTCTCCAAGCGGTTGGACGAGGCGCCTTTGGCACGGTTTACCGAGCGAAGGATACCGAACTCGATCGCATTGTGGCGGTGAAGATTCCGCGCAGTGGGCAACTGTCGAGCGACGAGGACGAAGATCGCTTTCTCCGCGAAGCGCGCAGCGTGGCACAATTGCGCCATCCGGGGATCGTGCCGGTTTACGAGACCGGTCGCAGCGAGTCATTTCCCTACATCGTCACCGAGTTTGTCCAGGGAGTCACGCTGGCCGATCTTTTAACCGCGCGGCGTTTCGATTCGCGAGAGGCGGCAGAACTGGTGGCAGCCGTCGCTGAGTCTCTGGCTTACGCGCACGCTCGTGGGATCATCCATCGCGACGTGAAGCCGTCAAACGTGATGCTCGACGAGTCGGGCAAACCCCACTTGATGGACTTTGGGCTGGCGCGGCGCGATGCCGGCGAGGTGACCGTTACTGTCGAAGGGCAGATCCTGGGCACGCCGGCCTATATGAGTCCCGAGCAAGCGCGAGGCGAGTCACACAAGGTCGATGGCCGCAGCGACGTCTACAGTTTGGGAGTAATTCTCTACGAGTTACTGACCGGCGAGCGTCCCTTCCGGGGCAATGCGCGGATGCTGCTGCATCAGGTCTTGAACGACGATCCGCGTGCCCCGCGAACATTGAACGATCAAATTCCAAAGGATTTGGAAACGATATGCCTCAAGGCGCTACAGAAGGAGCCGGACAAGCGGTACGTGTTGGCCGAGCACTTCGCCGCTGATTTGCGACGATTCCTCAAGCGAGAGCCGATTTTCGCGCGGCCGATTGGGCGGATTGAACGAAGTTGGAGATGGGCGAATCGAAATCGCACAGTGGCAGGACTTACAGTAGCAATTCTCTTACTTCTGCTCGCGTTGGCAACAGGCTCGACTATATCTGTGATCGGTATTCGCAATTCACGCGACAGTGAGCGATCGGCCCGCATGTTGGCGCAGCAAAAAACGACCGACGAACAATTGGCACGCGAGAAAGCAGAAGAAGCTCTTGAGCGGGAAGCGGAAGAGCGCACGCGTGCGGAATCACTGCTCAATGAATCGCACGCGAGTTTTTATGTGGCACAATTAAACCGCGCTGCACTATTGATCGAAAACAACTCGGTTCGTCAGGCACGCGAGGTGCTGAGTACGCTATTTCCCGATGATTCTAGAACTGATCGCCGAGGATTTGAATGGGGGCACTTGCTAAATCAGTGCGATCAATCTCGGATCGTGTACCGCGATGATTTGGATGCAGCTTTTCTCAATGCAGACATCAGTCCGGATTTCAGATTCCTGACTGTAGGGAGGCTCGATGGAACGATCCAAACTATCAGTTTGGACACAGGAGAACTCTCTTCCATTTCCGCGCATCAAGGTGCTGTTTTATGCGTTGACTATAGCGAGGATGGTAATCGCATCGCATCGGGTGGAGCTGACAAGTTGGCGCGAGTGTGGGACGTGGCGACGAGACAAGAGTTGATCACGCTTCGCGGACATAGTTCTTCAGTCTATTCGATCGCGTTCAGTAAGGATGGAGCATACTTGGCGACTTCAGGAGGGCCCATCACTGAAGAAATGAATCTCGATTTCAGCGGACTGAGTGACAATACCGTGCGAGTTTGGAATGCCAACACGGGAGTACTGTTACAATCTCTGCCAGAGCATAATTCAAGCGCAGGTCTTTTAGCTTTCAGCGAATGTAACTCAAGGCTGCTGACTGATGATGGATTCGCAGCGCGACTTTGGGACCCTGTCACTGGTAATCTTAGCCTGGAGATACAGCACGACGAACGCGAGTCCAGTATTCCCACTTTTAGTCCGGACGGCACACAACTTGTTTTTCCCGGCTCCGAGGTGCAATTATACAATGTCGCAAACGGCTTAAAGATTCGAACGTTAGCCAGTGAAAAGTCCAAAGGACTATTCCATGCGTTCTACAACCACGATGGCAAGTTCCTCGCCTTGGTCTCGGATCACGTGCATGTGTGGGATATGACCACGCAGGCGTCGCTCTGCACGTATTGGGGCCATAGGGGGCAAGTGTCGTCGGTCGCGTTCAGCCCAGACGGTAGACGAATTGCTACCGGTGGTGATGATTGCACAATCAGGTTGTGGGATGTGAGGAGCGGGCGAGAGGAATGTTGTCTTAGAGGCCATAGCAACACCGTGTTGTTTCTTGGGTTCACGCCAGACGGAAGCCAATTGGTGTCGATGGGCCAAGACAAGACCGTCCGTATTTGGGACGCAAACGCTGACCCCAATGTTGGCATGCTTCGCGGCCATGAAGGACGTGTTGTTTCGATTGCCTTCAGCCCAGACGGTAAGACGCTTGCATCAGCCGGGTGGGACGCAACCGTTCGCTTGTGGAATACCGCAACTGGTGAACAGCGGTCCATTCTCTGGAAGGACAAAGATCCCGACTGGTCTGGTAGTGTTTCCTTCAGTCCAAATGGAAAACGCTTAGTATCGCGTGGGTGGGACGGCGTTGCGCGCGTCTGGGACACCAGTACGCGCGACGAAATCCTCACTCTCAAGGGTCATGAATCAAGCGTGAACTGCGGCATTTTTAGCCCGGATGGGCGATACATCGCGACAGGAGGCGACGACCAGACCATTCGCTTCTGGGACGCAGAGACGGGACGGGCACAGTCAACAATCGATGATCAACTGGGACAAGTCGAGGCGGTTGCATTCTCGCGAGATGGAAAGCTTTTGGCATCTGCAGGTTACCAGGTGAAGGAGAATGTCAATGGAAACGCTAGTATTTTGTCAACCGGCACGCTGTGGGATGTTGAGACTAGAACGGCCTTGTTTGCATTGACTGGCCACAAAGGCAGATTGCTCTCTGTGTCGTTCAACCCTAGTGGGACACAATTGGCGTCCGTAGGCGACGATAGCGTCGCTCGAATCTGGAATACGCTTACCGGTACAGAATTGCATCGGCTCGAACATCAAGGCTCGCTCAGAGACGTTTGTTTCAGTCCAGATGGTAGACGAGTCGCTACGGCGAACTTCGACGGTACGGTACGGTTGTGGGATGTGGAAACCGGGCGTGAGACCCTCGTACTGAGAGGCCACGACGGTGAAGTTACGGCGGTCGCATTCAGTCCAGATGGCAAGCAGTTAGCATCGGCGGGAGGTGATGGCACAATCCGAATTGTGCGTGGAGGCCATCAGTCAGATGAAAACTGAAGACGAATGGACTTTGCCTGTCCGCGTTCGCCAATCATCGTCGCAGCACAGCCAAAAGTAGTGGCTGTTGCAAGCACAACGGCAACATACAGGCGCAGATCATGTGTAACCCCTCACCCGGGAAACATCTCATTCCGCGCCAAACAATCGCACCGCCGGCCTCAGGCTCTTGCTGCCTCTTGCTTGGTTTGCGTTCAGGCCGTCCCGGCGGTAGTGCGCGTGGTATGCTCTCGTAGCAAACGACGATCTCTCCCCGCACCCCGAGGTACCTGCCATGCGGATTATCTACGTCGCGTTGATTGTTTCGGCCCTCGCCTGTCTGTCTGGCGCTGCGGCACTGGCCGAGCAAGCCGCGCAAGATGAAACGATTGAACCGGGATTGACCTTCTCGCTCACCCTCGGCGACAAGACTGTTCCGATCGTCGAAGGCAAGCCGGTCCAGGTTTCCGGCAAATTTTCCGACCCGAAGGTCACGCTGAACATCGACCCCCACCGCGTCTTCGACCTGCGCGGCGCGCGCTTCGACTATCCGCGCCACTTCACCTGGGAGGCCGATCTCACCGATCCCAACGTCGCCGTCTGGACCCTCTCGGGCACGACGTTCAAGATCATGTTCTTCGCCTTCCAGGGAGACACGTCCGCCGAGAGCGTGGTCGAATCGCTCGAAGAGAACTTCACGGGGCAAGGGGCCGAAGTGGCGAAGAAGCCCTGCAAGCTCACGCTCGAGGGCAAAGCGATCGCGGGCACGCAGCTCGACCTGACGCTGGTCGGCAACAAGCTGATCGACCAGGTCTACGGCCTGCCCGGCGGAGACGGCGTGTCGCGACTGGTCATCTTCCAGGACACTCCGAACGAGAATGGCCAGCCGTCGGCCGAGGCCGTGGAAACGCTCAAGCGTTTCTCCGAGTCGTTCAAATCGGCGGGGGCCAAGAAATAAGTCTCCCGCTCGCCATGCAGAGCCGGAGACGATCAGCGATTCTTTGCCTTTGCCTTCGACTCGCTGAATCACGCGCGTTCACAGCACCTCGTGTTGCTGCGCAACACCGACGAGCTTGCGACTGAGTTGGGCCAACTTCCGCAAGCTCGTCGGTGCTATGCGTTGGAGCTACGTAGCGAGCGCCGCTCGAAAACGGGCCAGGCGCTCGGTGATGGGGCCGGGGGATTCTAGCAGGTAATCGTCTCCCACCGGCGCGACCCGCAGCACGACAAACCGCGGCCCGGGCGCGGTCAGCGCGCTGGCAATGCCGCCGCGCCACGCCTCGAGCGAGTCGAACGTGGCCACGCTCTGGAATCCGGCCGCCCGGGCCAGGCTGGCGAAATCGACTTGCGGCGCCGCGGTGCGCTGCCCTCCTGTGACTTCATAAATGCCATTGTCGAGCACGATGAGGGTGAGATTGGCCGCGCCGGCGGCGGCAATGGTCACCAGGCAGCCCAGGCTCATCAGCGTGCCGCCATCGCCGTTGAAGGCGATCACCTCGCGCTGGGGCTGCGCAAGCGCCAGCCCCAGGCCGAGCACCGGTGCATGCCCCATGGCCGACGGGATGTAATGAAAATCGAGCGGGTGCTGCGAGAGCTTCGGCCACTCGCGGGCCGTGCCCATCGTGGTCACGACGATCTCGTCGCGCCGCCAGTCGCGAAAGATCTCGAGCGCCGGCACGAGGGGCATCGTGCGCGGGGACGTTTCGTGCGGTAGCCTCGTGGCGGCGTGCATCACATCCGTCCTTCCGCAATAAGCACCGCGCCCGGCTTCGCCGCGCCTTGCGTGCGTCGGAAATGCTCGGCCAGTTGCGGCAGATCGTCGTCCGAGGCCAGCAGTCGATAGTCGATGCCCCAGGTCTGCAGGATCGGTTCGGTAAAGCGCCGCGCCGTGTCGGGCGAATTCGGCACGAGCGAGCTGCGATAGCCAATGATGGAGAAGATCGGCAGCCCCAGGTCGAACAGCACGTTCCGCAGGGCGTCGCCCGACTCGAAGAGTCCCGTGCATTGGATCATCACCACCGGCCGTACGCCCCCCAGGTGCAAACCCGCGGCGATGACCCAGGCCTCTCCTTCGCGGCAGACGCGCACGAGTCGAATCGACGATTGCTCGATGGCGCGTTCCCAGGGCCCGAGGACGGAGTCGGGCAGCCACACGACGTGCGTCACGCCGAGCGATTCGAGCGTCGCGACGACCTTTTCGCCCGTGAACATCGGCGTTGCTCCCGCGTGCTGGCGTTGCTCGACGACAAAAGTGGCACAGGCTGCCAGCCTGTGCTTTCCAATGCCGACTACGGCGTCTGGATCGTCGTAATCCACACGAACGGCTTCCCCGTTTCATCGACGCGCAACTGGCTCGTCAGCTTGGCTTGAAAGAGCGCCGTCCGCAAGAGATTGAGATAATACGTGCGTTTCTCCGGGTGCGAGACGAGCGACTTCGCCGGATCGATCTCATGGGCCCGCAGGGCATAGTGATCGTACAGAATCGGCGCCTGGATGTGCGCCTGCACGGCAGCCACCACGTCGCTCGCCGGTCGGCCACTCACCTCGGCCGTGAGAAAATCGAAGAGCGCGGGGAGCGTCTCGCGCGGGTTTTCCTCGGCCGGCAGCCCGACCGGCCAGCCTTCCTCGGCCCGCTCGGCGCTCAGCACCAGGTATTCGAGATCGCCCGTCGGCTGGCGCTTCGGCTGCACGACCAATCCCGCGGGTCGCAACAGACAGGCCAGCGCCGTGCCGCGCGAAAGATCGCGCAGCTCTTCCTTCACCATTTCGTGCGGCACGATGGCGGCATCGAGCAGCCCGCGATCGACGAGCTTGAAGGCGAGTCCCTTGCGCAATCGCTCGATCGCCGTGCGCCGTTCCACGCCCGAGGTCGTGACCGCCGTCGGACGCGAGAGGTCATCGCGCACCTTGATGAAATCGGCGGGCGAAAGCCCGAACGGACGAACTTCGCCCGGCGCGGCGGGGGGTCCCGATCCGGCGATCTCCTTGATCCAGGCGGCCAGCTTCGAGCGATCGTTGGCGCGGAACCGCGCCCCCGGCACTACCAACTCGCCCCGCGACGAAAGACGTCCGTGGACTTCGTAGGTCGTGCCCGCGCTCGATTCGCGCGTGATGATCTCGATCTGCTCGCCGGCACGTACGGCGCGGATATCGAGCCGGGCGGCGCCCGCCTCGGTCACCAGGCGATACCACTGCTGGAGCGACACGCTTTGCACGCCAGGCTCGGTGCCGATGACGAACTCGACGCGGTTCGCTCCCCGCGCCGCCAACGGCAGAATGCAGACCAGCAACAGAGCTCGGCACGCGATCCGCACGCACTTCCACGGCTGCGACCAACGGCTTTTTCCGTTGGGGCCCGGCCACCAGTGCCCCCCAGAAACTTTACGTGGGTCGTGAAAATCTGCTAGCACGTGCTGTGCCTGGAAAAGAATCGCGATCGAACGAACCGCACTTGCAAGTATAGCACCGCGTCTCTCGGTTGCAGGCGCGGCGGGATCTGGCAGAATGACGGGCGATTCGCGCCGTATTCCGCGACGGCGCCCCGCACGGCCCCCGGCCCATCCAGGAAGGAACAACATGCCGCGTCCCGTCACGCTCTTTACCGGCCAATGGGCCGACATGAAGCTCGAGGATCTGGCTCGCCGCGCGAATGAATTCGGCTATCAGGGGCTCGAGTTGGCCTGCTGGGGCGATCACTTCGAGGTGGACAAGGCGCTGGCCGACGATGGTTACTGTGCCGCCAAGCGCGACCTGCTCGAACGCTACGATCTCGACGTCTTCGCCATCAGCACGCACCTGGTCGGTCAGGCGGTGCTCGATACGATCGACGCGCGCCACAAGGCGATCTTGCCCCCCTACGTGTGGGGCGACGGCAAGCCCGAGGGGGTGAATGCCCGCGCCGCCGAAGAACTGAAGCGGACGGCCAAGGCCGCGCAGAAGCTGGGCGTGGGCGTGGTGAACGGCTTTACGGGATCGAGCATCTGGCCGCTCCTGTATTCGTTTCCTCCAGTGAGTGAAGAGATGATCGGGGCGGGCTTCGCGCTCTTCGCCGAGCGGTTCACCCCGATTCTCGACGTCTTCGGCGAGTGCGGCGTGCGTTTCGCGCTCGAGGTACACCCGACCGAGATCGCCTTCGACATCGTCACCGCCGAACGGACGCTGTCCGCGATCGACCGGCGCGAGGAGTTCGGCTTCAATTTCGACCCCAGCCACCTGCTCTGGCAGGGGATCGATCCGGTCGAATTCCTCCGGGCCTTCCCCGACCGCATCTATCATGTACACGTGAAGGATGCGATTGTCACGCTCAACGGCCGTAGCGGTATCTTGTCGAGCCACTTGAACTTCGGCGATCCGCGACGGGGCTGGGACTTCCGTTCGCCGGGGCGGGGCGGTGTGAATTTCGAAGAGATTATCCGCGCGCTCAATGTCTTCGGGTACGATGGACCCCTGTCGGTCGAATGGGAAGACAGTGGCATGGACCGCGAGGCGGGCGCACGCGAAGCGTGCGAGTTTGTCCGCCGGATCGATTTCACCCCTAGTCGCGTGGCGTTCGACGCCGCGTTTGCGGAGAAGTAAGCGTGTCTGGTTCGTTCGCTCGCTGGCTCGTCGTTTGGCTCGTGCTCGTGTCGCTGGCAGTCGGTTCGCGGGTCTCGCTCGCGGCCGAGGACGGCAAGCCGTTCGATCTGAACATTGTCACGTTCAATATCCTGGTCGAACTCTCGACGCCCGACGGCGTCGGGCCTTGGAAAGACCGCAAGGATCTCTGCGTCGATCTGCTGCGCGAGAAGAATCCCGATCTGATCGGCTTCCAGGAACCGACCCCCCGGCAGGTGAAAGATCTACAAGCAGCGCTGCCGGAGTACGGCGCGGTCTTCTACGACGCGAAGAAGCCCGGCTATACCGATGCGACCCTCTTCTACAAGCGGGACCTGTTCGAGGTCGTCGACCGCGGTCACTGGTGGCTATCCCCCACGCCCGATCGCGTCTCGGTCGGTTTCGGCAACGCGTTGCCGAGGATCCTGGTTTGGGCCCGGTTGAAACATCTTCCCACGGGGCGCGAGTTGTACGCGTTCAACACGCACTTCGACAATTCATCCCCTTGCCAGGAGCGGATGGCCGAGTTGTGCGAGAAGCAGTTCGTGCCTTTCCTCGAACAGAACCTGCCCATGTTCTTCTTCGGCGATTTCAACACCAGCCAGAAGCGGGGCGATTATCCGCGCCTGACCTCGAACGGCTGGCGCGATTCGTACCTGGTATCGGACATCGCCTCGGACGACGGTCGCGACGACAACATCACCACGATGTTCGATGGCAACATCCGCATCGATCACATCTTCTATCACGGCGAGGGGATCGAGCCCCTCACCTGGCAGCGGCTCGAATCGCCCGATCCGGCGCGCCCCCTGTCGGACCATTATCCGGTGCAAGCGACGTTCCGCGTGAAGTAGAAGTAGCAGCGGGCGCTCAGCCGATTTTGCCCATCGCGGGTTCGTTCGTCGCGGCGCGAATCGCGTGCCGGCGGACGAGCTCGATCAGCTCGTGGCGCTCGACCGGTTTGGCGACGTACTCGTCGCAGCCCGCCTCGAGGCAGCTTTTCTGATCGTGCTCCTCGGTGTAGGCCGTGAGCGCGATGATCGGGCCGTTATAGCCCGCCGCGCGCAGACGGCGCGTGGCCTCGTAGCCGTTCATGATCGGCATGTTCATGTCCATGAGGATCACGTCGTACGGTTCGCTGAGGATGCGGCGGCCGTCGCCAAATTCGACGGGCAGGGCCAGGGCCAATTCGACCGCCTCGACCCCGTCGCGCGAGATGGTCACCATTGCCCCGGCAGTGCGCAGAATGCAGGCAAAGAGTCGTTGCGTGTCGCCCATGTCGTCGGCAATGAGAACGCGACAATCGAGCAAAGGTTCGTCGTGCATGGGTGCCCTTTGGCGTATCGGGAGGGAAATCGCTGAGTCGCGCGGCAATCGTCTACCTGCGAGGTGCAATTTCTCGGGGTATACGAGTAGCGCCGATTGTTTCCCCACTACAGTGAAGAATAGTTCACGTTTTCCGCCGAGTGCCGATTGCACGTGTCGGCAATCCCTGGGATAGGATGATGCGAGTCGTAGGGGGCGAATGCCGCGCGGCAAGGCGGTTTCTACAGGGAACCCCTCAGTGCTCTGTCCAAGCAAGATGGTCGGTGTCGCGCAGCGACCCGAGGAATGAGCAACCCGCGGGGTGAGATTCGATGGCACCCGAAAATCAGGGTTCGACACGGCGCTAGTCGCGTTTCGTGCCCGCTCGATACCAAGCGGCCAGGCGCTGCGGTGAGATACCCAACCGGTAGCCCGCGATGATCGCCTGATTGACGAGCGTGGTGCGCACGACGCCGAGCCGCTGCCAGCGACGTGCTGACGTACACACGACATCTGGCGCAATGGCCACGCGACCGCGCCGGCGTAACGTGTCGACCAGGACAAAGTCTTCCATGATCGGCAATGTCGGAAAGCCTCCCAAGGTGCGAAAGACCCAGGCTGGCATGAAGAGCGCCTGGTCGCCGTAGGGAAGTCCGCGCCAGGTCGCACGCCAGTTGACCCATTGCTCGACCGCGCGAAAGCCGATTCCCGGCGCCTCGATGCGCAGGCGAAAGGCGCCCAAGAGCACGTCGCGGTCGCCGAGCGTCTCGTTCACCACACTCGCGAAGCGCTGCGGCAGCAACGTGTCGGCATGTAGAAACAGCAGGGTATCACCACGGGCGGCCTGGCCCCCCGCGTTCATCTGGTAGGCACGACCCTGCTCGGCGGCGATGACGGTCGCCCCGTGCTCTCGGGCGATCGCCACCGTATCGTCGCGACTGCCACCGTCGACGACGATCACCTCGCTCTCGTCCTGCTCACCGATCCCGGCCCGAACCGCCCCGAGCGACGCGGCGAGCCCGCCTGCTTCATCGAGCGTGGGAATGATGATTGAAAGACTCGCCATCGATCGTGCGGACGATCGCCCAGCCTGCACGCGCTGCCAGCGGGGGAGATCTCCCGGCTCATCGACGTCGGCGAGCGGGCCCAAGCTCGCCACCGACAGGACATGCCGCCGTGCCACCGCCAGTGTCTGCTCCAGCACGCGCTCGGTTCCCCAATCGATGCCGGCGAAGAGCGCCGGCCGCGGGCGCGCGAGCCCAATCAGGTAATAGCCCCCATCCACCGCCGGGCCGAGCGCCACTTCTTGCGTATCGAGCGCTCGGAACGCCTCGGCTACTCGCTCGGCGGATAGCTCCGGGCAATCGGTCCCGACGATCACAATCCGTGTGGCCCCTTCGGCAAACGCGGCCGCGCTCGCTTGCGCCATGCGCGCGCCGAGGTCCGCTCCCGCTTGGATACGATAGCGTCGACCGGCGCCGAACTCGCGGCGCATGCCGGCCTCATCTCCGCCAGCGAAATGAATCTCGACCGCGACGTCGCGCACGCGGGCAAGATCATCGGCCCAAGCAAGGGTATGCCGCACCATGTCGGCGTGCAGTCGCGCGGCCCCGCTCGCGCCCAGTGCGGGGATGAGCCGCGTCTTCGTCGTGCCCACCTCCGGATAGCGGGCAAAAATCAACAACCGCTCGGCAGATCGACCGGTGCCCAGGCGAAGCCAACGCGGCATCGTGCTCACCTCGACCACAAGTCAGAGAGACTTGCCCGACAACCGCTCGAGCAAGAGCGGAGTGAAGCCGGGCTGGGGCGTGTGACAATAGATCACCGAACGCGCGGGCGTTTCTCCCTCGGCCAAGGGACGCACGTGCAGGTAGGGTTTCATCTTCCCCGCCGCGCGCTCTTCGGCCGTCGCGCGATCGTCGGCTGCCTGTTCGATCTGTACCGTCACGGGCATCGACTCGATCAACTGCGGATGCGTCACCCAACCGAGCGCCAACGTGTCGAACGGATTGAATCCGCGCGGCGTGATGTCGCGCTCCCACAGAGCGATCCAGTATTCCGAGGTCTCGGCGATCCAGGCGCCGGCTTTGCTGGCGCCACGCAATCGTGCCAGTTCATCTCGGCCCAGCCAGACGTGCGACGACACCTCCCAGGGGGCAAACACCAGGGGAATCTGGGTATCGAGAATGATCTGCATGGCGGCGGGATCGAGCTCGAAGTTGAAATCGCGATGGGGCACCTGCTGCGTGTCGCTGCTTTTGAAGCGCTGCCCCGGTCGTCGGGCGGCCACCATGATGAGCCGCTCGATGCGCGAGGCCAGCTCGGGATGTCGTTTGAGCAGCGTCCCGATGTTCGTCACCGGCCCCACGGCCAGCACGGTCAGAGGGCGCTCCTCGAGCGCCCCGGCCAGCGCACGAGTTGCATCCGTTTCCTGGCCGAGTTCTTCGGCCGAGGCAGCGCCCGCCTGCACGCTCAAGCCCTCGGGCCCGAAGCGTTCGACGATCTCGCGCGCGATCGGCACGGCCCGTTCGAGCGTCGTGTTGCCAAACACGACGCTGATGCCGCGGATGCGCACCTCGGGGGAGTGAAACGCCTGGATCACCATGAGCCCATCGTCGACGTCGCCGAAACCGGTCGCCGTATCGACGTCGAGCCACACGTCGCGTGGCTTTGGCGCGGCGGGCGCATCGTCGGCTTTGCCGGGATGCACCACGACGCACCAAGCCGCCACTAGCGCGAGTGTGATCCAGCCAGGTTGGCGGCGAACAAAGCTCATGGCCATAACATGCTCCAGCGCCCTTCCAGGATCGCGGTTCTCGAACGCAAGAGCAGCTCGGCACGGCGACCGGTCGACGGTGGCAGGGGGAGCTGCGCCACGCCGATCAAGCGCCGCATGACTTCACACGCCGCGTAGCGCGCGATCCATTCGGCATCGATCAGGACACGATCGGCCAAACCCATGTACGCCGCCAGAAGCTGCGAGGCGGCCTCGACCGGCACGCCGGCCAAGGCAAAATGCGCCAGCGCCACGCCGAGATCAAACTCCGGATCCCCCGCAAAGCAGAATTCCGGATCGATCACGCGCAGACTATCATCTGCGCGCAGCCAGCTTCCCGGAAAGTAATCGCCGTGCAGCAGCGTATCGCCATCGGCCAGGTAGCGCGCGGCGGTCTCGGCCACCGCCTCGCGATAATCATCGTCGGCGCGTAAGAACTCCGCGCATCGCGCTAGCCCTGGTTCAAAACGATCGAGCTCGAGGCCATTCTGCGAGTCGAGGGGCAATTCGTAGATGTGCTGATGGTTCAACGCGCGCATGGCGCGATTTTCAAACCCGGCCAGATCCACGCCGCGCGTCGCCGTGTGCAAGGCCGCCGCGTACGCCGCCAACTCGTCGATCTCGGCGGCGCGAATCGTTCCACCCGAGTAGAGCGAGGTGAAATCGGCTGCGGGACCGAGATCCTCGAGCAACAGGGTGCGGATCCCGGCCTGAGCGCCCAACAACCGCGGCATACGGCTCGCCACGCCGGCCATGCCGGCCACGCGCAGGTAGAAGCGAGCCTCGATTTCAGCACGTTCCCAGGGCGCGGCGAGGTGGTCGTATTTCTCGACCCAGGGGCGGGCTTGCTTGACGATCAGCGTGCGGCGGTCGGTTTCCACGCGCAGCGTCAGATTCATATTGCCTTCGCCCGCCGGGCGCAGGCCGACCACGCGCTCGTCCCGGGCCAGCCACGAACGCTCGCGCAGCACGCGCTCGACAGTCGACTCGTCATCGGCCGCCAGCCAGGGAAAGTCCGGATAAGCGGCCTGCATCTCGCGCTTGTTCATACATCGGCATCCAGATCGGTGGGGCAGTCGCCCCGATTCTAGCCCCCCGGCGCCGGGCACGATATGCGCCAAAATCGTGCGGAAGCCGCGCGGCGACGCCCTTCTCAGTGCGAAGCCGGGTTGTCACAATCAGCCCTGTCCGCCCCTCTTCGAGACCTTGCGTTGGATCGACCGCGCCATGACGAAGATCGGCGCGCCATCGCCACGCCTTCACAACACTCCTGCCGAGGTTCTTCCATGTCGAGCCGCGAGCGCTGGACGATTTATCCGCTGTTGTTCTTTTCGATCGGGCTGGCCATGTACGATCGCGTGGTCTCGGCGACCATCGTCGATACCGACGTCGTCCAATGCGACGTGGTCGAGTGCCGCCGACTACGCGTGCTGGGAGCCAGCGGTCAGGAGCAGGCCTCGCTCAGCGAGCGCGGCCTGGTCGCGCACAGTGCCCGCATCACGGCGCTGGGGGGCGAAGATCGCCTTATTCTCGACACCGGCAATACCAGTGCCGGGCAGTTTCAACTACTCGGCGCCGATGGCAACCGCCGCGTGGCGCTTGGCAGCGACGACAACAATCACGTCGGCGAGATTGCCGTCTTCGGGGTACAGCCCGAATTACCGCTGACGTTGATCTCGGCCGAAAACGGCGGCGGTATGATCTCGACGCAGAACGCCGCCGGCCAGCGACTGATGTTCTTTACCCACAACAACGGCGCGGGCACCATGGTGAGCTTCGACGCCGAGGGCAAGCCGCACTTTTACCTGACGGCAACCCTGCGGCAGCCGCCACCCGGAAGTGGTGAGGCAGAGACACCGGAAACCCAGTCCCCGCCTCCTGCTGAAGAGCAGGCCCCCGCAGAGGACGAACCTGCATCCGCAGCGCCCGTCGAAAGCGACACGCCCGCCGAAACCGACAGCAATTAGGGAGTGCTCGTCGTCTGGGTACGGCGCGGTCGCGACTCGAGCCACTCACGATACTCGCGTGTCTTGACGAAATCGGAGTATTGCGGGGCGGACTTCAGATCGCCCAGGCGAACGCCCGTCTTCAATTCGTACTCACGGAGCAGACGGGCCGTCTCGCCGAATTCTCGTTCGCGCAGCGAGACGATGATCAGCGCCTCGTAGGCGTAACTGAGGGCGGGGTCTTGAGCCAGCGCCTCGCGATACAGCAGCTTGGCCACCAGGATGTTATCTGCTTCGAGTTGCAGGTTGCCCTGGATCACCTTGATGTAAGGGTCTCCACCCACGCGCTCGTCGAGCCGCAACAGAGAGGGCTGAATCTTGGTCGTCTCGCGGCCGATGATGCGATGCCGCAAGAACAGCAGATCCGTGGCGGGATCTTCGGCCAGGTCGGTTTCGATGCGGTTCATCGTGCGGCGGTAATTCGGTCCCCCTTGTGACTCGGCGATCTGCAACCGCGTCATTAGCAGGTTCTTGTCCTTCTGGACCGAAGGGGGCAAGCGGTTGTAGATATCGACCGCGGTCGCCAATTGGCTCGGGTCGCCCGTGTCGGCCAGCTTGCTGATTTCGACGATCTTATCGCTGTTGTCGATATACTCGTCGGGTCGGCCGAACAGGCTCGCCAGAATGCTGCGATGCGTCAGAGTCAGAATCGGTAGCACCGCGCGGCGCAGCGTGCGGCTGAGCTTTTCGCCGAACGAGTGGACATAGACGTCGACGAATTTCACCTTCCCTTCGGCATCGACCAGCGGCACGTACTCGTGGTAGTCGGGCTCGCCGCTCGCCGAAACCAGGCGAAAGACAATCCGGGGCTCGCCATCCACCTCGCGCACGCGCAGGAATCGATAGCTGCCCGATTCGCCCATCTGTCCGACGATATCAGTCCCCCAACGATCCGGCGTAAAGAGATTGGTCACGAATCCGCGCCGCAGCTCGGGGGCATCATTGAACCCCTGCGTGGCCTCGGCGAACATGGCGTTCCAGTCCATGCGCTCGTCGAGCAGCTTGGAGTTTCCTTCCTTGAAGTCGCGCTCGATCTCGCGCGCCAGGTTCTCATACTGGCTGGCGTATTGCGTGAAGGGAGGGAATTGGTGCTCGGTCGGACGATAGGGTTCGACCGAATTGCTCACCACCGACCACGCCACTACCAGGCAGAGCAGCACGAGCACGCCGACGAGGATGCCCGTCACCACCATGCCCGAGACCCCACGTCGCTCGCGCCGACGGCGCAGCGCCGCTCGATGCCGGGTACCACTGGCCGTAATCGCGCATGGCGAAGGAACAGAGGGGATCACGGTGGCGCGCAGATACGGCTGCATACATCCCTCGAAACGCACGACAAGACAGAGCCACATCCGTTTGCCACGGTATGGGCGGAGAATCCCCGATTCCGGTCGTAAACCTCTACTCCAGCATACACTGAGACGAGAGTCAATTCGCCAGTGCCGCCAGAAGGGACTGTGCCCGGCAGCCTGAAGGGGTCCATGCGACAAGCCTTTTCGGCCCAGTAGAGCCAGCTTAAATGACCCTCTGGCGTCGCGAAAGACGTCAATCCGAAAAACACCGACCTGCGGCGCCTGGCCTGATGAAGGACCGAGCCCGCAGGCCAAGAGATCATTGTGAAGGCGTCGCACCGCAGCGAACGGGGAGGGCTAGCGTGCGACGGGCACGGCCCCGGCGGGTTCAATGGCAGCAGCGGCTTCGCCCCCCTGATCGACGGACGTCGCGCTGCCGTCGGCCACCTCCTCACCGACGAACGCCGGCGCACCGAAACGACGCAAGCGGTAGTTCTGCAAGGCACGCGCCGAGTGGTACAGACCGCCACACTCCATCGGCAGGTCTCGCGTCTGGTCGAAGATCTTGCACAACCGCACCACGGCCGCCGTCACCCACGGCTCCTTGAGCTCCTCGTCATTCAAGGCGTACGTGAGAAACTCGAGCGTGTGCCCCGTGGTGCTCATGCGCAGCGACAGGTCGGGCGAATTGCCTGGTCGCTCGAAGTAGCTCGTCGAGAAGCAACCGTCTGCTTGCTGAAAGCGGCGGCAAATGTCGACGGTTTGGCGAATCTTTTGGTCGGCGGACAGCCAGCCACCATTCAACTCGCCCCCTTCGGCCAGATAACGATTCACGGCCACGGTCAGGGCGCACATGCGGTGCGATCCGCCGCAGGCGCTTTCGCCCAGGTTTTGGGCGGCTTCCATCTCGCAGATGCGATCGAGCGTCCACTCCGAGCCGTCACGGGCGGTCCACTTCGCGTCGAGCGGCAGGTACGTGCTCAGCCCCATCAGGGTCCAGCTCGCCTCCATGCCGTCGTAGATATCCCACTGAGCCTGGGTCACGAGATCGTTGACGGTGAAGGTCTTGCCCTGCACGACGATCGTCTGATCCGCTTCGAGCCCGCACAGCGAGAGATAGCCGAGCCACTGGTCGGGATGCCCCTGGCCGCTTTTCGAGCCTTGCTCGAGTAGGGTTTCGAGTCCATGATCGCCCGGAAATAGGTTCCAGCCGCGCAACGTGCCACCCGCCAACAGGTAGTCGAGCGCCGAGACAAGCTCTCCCTGGTTGTACATCTGCAGGCCGCGGCCAAAGCCCACGATGCCATGCACGACTTGCCAGGCCGCATGTTCCTGGGCGTTGAGATGGCGCGCCCCGGTGTAGGCCAGCACCTGATCGATATGAGTCCGAATCTCCTCGTCGCTGGGGAGATCCGATTCCTGAACGGCCAAGGGGGCCGTCGGCATCTCGTCGAGAGCGACCTCCTGCGAGCAGCCAGAAAGGCCTAAAGCGGCCAGGACGACGAGAGGCGGCAGGAGCGTACGGGCGGAAAACATGACGGGGAGGCCTCGACCGTTTGGCGGTGCCCGTGGTCTCCTCCACCAGGCGATCACCAGGATCAGGTCAGCGGAGGCCTCCTTGACCCCGCGTGGATAACGTCGGCGATGTCTCCTGCAAGCGACGCACGCGAGTCACGTCCCGTGACCATACCACCCGAGGGCTGGCAAATCTAGCCGATCGGGTGGATTGCATCGACCGCGAAAACCTTGCCGGTCGTAGCGGTTCGCGGGCGTTCTTTCATGCCCTGGACGACTCATCGTACGCTCCGCGATCGGCTTCCAAGGTTCTTTCGCGTGCCCCGGGACGGAACTTTAGCAAATGCAAGCAGATGCGTGAGAGTGCGTAAGCTTTGACGATTGCGGAGCCGATACTGCTAGCAGGCGCCCACCGTACTGCGAACCAACGAACCGCACGAATTGCCACTTCCACCATGACGACAAAACCGCACCTGCCCGCGAACTTGACCGAGTCGAAGCACGCTCGCGAATCGATATCTTCTGCGCCTGCCCGCGAGTCGGAGCAGATGGATCACTTCGTCCGCGCGCTTTCGCACGACATGTCGGCTAACTTCATGGTGCTCGAGGCCTCGCTGCGCAAGCTGAAGCGGAATCACGGGCGGAATCCGCTGGGCGAGTTGTCGGAGAACTTCGCCCATGTCGAGGCCTGTCTCCGCGAATCGAAACGCTTTCTCGACGACCTCGTGCTCTTGGCCAAGACCGGCAGCGTCGACATGCAGGCCGAGTTCGTCGCCTTGGGCCCCCTCGTCCGCGAGGTGATCTTCGAGCAACGCCCGCTGCTCGACGAGCGCGGGATCGAAGTGACCGTGGCGGTCCACTTGCCGACTGTCTGGTGCAACGAAGTCCGACTGCGACAGATCTTCACCAATCTGGTGCGCAATGCCGCGCGACACGGCTGCGACGCGCGTGAACCGAAAATCGAGATCGGCCAGGTCGCGGCTCCGGCGAAGGGGGATTCTCGCTACGTCTGGCTGCGTGTCCACGACAATGGCCGTGGCATTGCCGCGGCCGCCCGCGACGAGATTTTCTTGCCGGGCAAGCGGCTCGCCGCGGCACATCCGGATGGAACCGGCATGGGGCTGGCCATCGTGCGCAAGGCGATCGAGCACTATGGCGGCACGATTGGCATCGATCCGTCGCTCGACCAGGGAACCGCCTTCCTGCTTTCGCTGCCGAAGAGCGCGGAGGCTGTATCGCCGCCGAGCGGCGAGCAGGTACCGCCCCCCGCGCACCAGCTTCACCGCCCCCACCATCGGCGCGGCAGCGTGCGCTAGCGCGCGGCGTTCAATGGTATTCGCTCGAAACGGGGCGATCTTGGGGCGGTTTCTGCGCGAACTAACCCCTGTTTGCCCGCGTAGAATGGCAGTAAAACGTTCAATCCCGGACGACGACGCGCGGTGCCCGCCGGTGCGGTGAAATAACCCCGGTCTGGTTGCACGCCGGCGTCGCTCCGGACGAGCGTTCTTTCCAAGACGGATTCTCTTTCACGACGGACCGAACCGATGCCCTTTGTTTTCGATATCAACTACCTGCTGTTCGTGGGCCCGGCGTTCCTCTTGGCGCTGTGGGCGCAGTATCGCGTGAAGTCGACCTACCACGCGGCGCAGCGTATGCCCGCGCCCCTCAGTGGCGCCGCGGCCGCGCGCCATATCCTCGACTCGGCCGGCCTGCGCGACGTGCAGATCGAGCAAGTCGGGGGCTTTCTCACCGACCATTACGATCCGCGCCACCGCGTGTTGCGCTTGAGCCCCGAGAATTACCAGTCACGCTCGCTGGCGGCCGTGGGCATTGCCGCGCACGAGGCGGGGCACGCGTTGCAAGATGCCCACCAGTACGCGCCCCTGGTCATCCGCAACGCCGCCGTGCCGATGGCGAACATCGGCAGCAGCCTGGGCGGTTTGCTGTTCTTCGTCGGCCTGATGATGGCCAGCACTGCCGGACAGATGGTGGCCTGGGCCGGCGTGGCGTTGTTCAGCCTGGTGGTCTTCTTTCAGGTGGTGAACTTGCCGGTCGAGTTCAACGCCAGCAATCGCGCGAAGGCGCAGCTCGTGCAGTTGGGCATCATCGATCAGCAAGGTCTGGTCGAGGTGACGCGCGTGCTCAACGCGGCCGCGCTGACCTACGTGGCCGGCACGCTACAAACGATTCTGACGCTGCTCTACTTCGTCATCCGCCTCTCGGGCGATCGACGGTAATCTCGCCTCGCGCTGGTGAACGCTTGTCCCCTGCCAGTCAATATGGGACACTGCGTCCGCCATGCCCAAGCGCGCCCTTACCGTTGAATTGCTCTGCCACGAGGCCCATGACTTTGCCGCCGTGGAGTCAAGTCACCCGGAACCAAGTCTCTATGGTGTGACCGACGGGAAGGCGATCGGGACCTATTTCGAGCACAAGTTTCGCGCCCTGATCGAGACGAAGTACACCACCAGTCGGGGCAATTCTGCCAAGGGGATCGACTTTCCCTCGTTGGAAGTCGACATGAAGGCTACCAGCATCAAACAGCCACAATCTTCGTGTCCCTTCAAATCGGCGCGGCAGAAGGTTTACGGACTCGGCTATTCTCTGCTCGTTTTCGTGTACGACAAGAAAGACCTGGCTCGCACCAAGACCGGTACGCTCAATGTTCTGCATACCCTATTCATTGAGAAGGAGCGTACAGGGGATTTTCAGACGACGAAGGAGATCCGCCGACTGCTGGAAAACGGCGCCACCGAAGAGGATCTCGTCGCTTTCATGCAAGATCGTTATCAAGAGATCGAAGCGTTCAAGTTAGCCAGGGAACTGCTCGACCATCCTCCCGAGCAAGGCTACTTGACCATCTCCAATGCATTGCAATGGAGGCTCCAGTACGGGCGTGCCGTCACATCGGCGGGACAAGCGCTGGGTGTGCGAAGGATTCGGTGATTCGATGAAGCAGATCAACGAAGCGCAGCGCCGACGGAAGGAATTCGGCGACTTTCAAACGCCGGACGATCTCGCGCGGCGCGTGTGTCGAGTCTTGTCCCAACTTGGCATTCACCCCGCCACGGTGGTCGAACCGAATTGTGGGATTGGAAGCTTCATCCTGGCGGCCCTTGACGAGTTTCCGTCCCTGCAGCGGGCAGTCGGGGTCGAGATCAACGCGCAGGCACTCGATGCGCTGCGAGTTCGGCTCGATTCGCACGCCGGCAAAGGCAAAGTCGAGCTTTGCCGGGCGGATTTCTTTCTCTACGACTGGCACGAAACGCTCCGCTCGGTCGCGCAACCCTTGCTCGTACTAGGTAACCCTCCCTGGGTGACGAACTCGGACTTGAGCGTTTTGCAGAGCGGCAATCTGCCCGAGAAGGCAAACTTCCAGAAGCTCAATGGAATCGACGCGCTGACCGGCAAGAGCAACTTCGACATCTCGGAATGGATGTTGATGCGTCTGCTCGAAGCCCTGGACGGAACGGATTCCTCCCTGGCGATGTTGTGCAAGACGACGGTGGCCCGACGCGTGCTGGCCTATGCTTGGAAACGCAAGCTGTCGTTCGAGCGGACTGCAATCTATTCCATCGATGCCAATGCAGAGTTTGATGTGTCCGTGAATGCTTGCTTATTCACTTGCCATTTGTCCACCCGCGGCACATCGCAGGATTGCGATCTCTACGCCGGATTGGACGCCGCTCAGCCACTTCGCAAGATGGGGTGGCGCGACGCACAGATGGTCACCAACGTGGCTGCCTTCGAGCGCTGGGGCCATTTGTTGGGCGACAGTCCGTTTCAATGGCGATCCGGTATCAAACACGATTGCAGCAAGGTCATGGAACTGACTTACGACGAAGTACAGTATCGAAATGGGATGGGAGAGTCCGTCGATCTCGAAACCGACTATCTGTACCCGATGTTCAAGAGCTCCGACCTGGCCAATGGTAAAGTACAGAAGACGAATCGCTGGATGCTCGTCACTCAGTGCGCTGCGAACGAGGACACCTCTCTCCTGCAAGACGCCGCGCCGAGAACGTGGGACTACCTCACCTCGCATGCGGAGCAGCTCGATCGCCGGGCGAGTTCGGTTTATAAGAAGCGCTCACGTTTTGCCGTCTTTGGAGTAGGACCGTATTCTTTCGCGCCGTGGAAAGTGGCGGTTTCCGCCTTTTACAAGAGACCGCGGTTTGTAGTGGTTGGTTGCCAGAACGGAAAGCCTTGCGTCTTGGACGACACTTGCTATTTCCTGTCGTTCGACCACTTGGATCAAGCGGCGTTGATCGCCGAGATGCTCAATTCCGATGTGTCGTTAGAGTTTCTATCCGCCTTCGCCAGCGAAGACGCCAAGCGCACCATTACCATCGAGACGCTACGCAAGCTCGACCTGTACGCTTTGGCAGGGGAGTTGGGATTGCAGGACAGATTCTCTGCCAACTTCTCCGCGCAACGAACGCTCTTTGACGCAGCGGAAGCCATCGTGCGGTAAATCGTCGCGGCGCGTCACGAGGCCAGCGGCAGCTCGGGGCGGGCGAAGAAGACGTCGTGGACCGCTTCGCCCGCGGCGTTCAGTTCCGTCTGAAAGCGGTCGATGAACTCGTGCAATCCCTGCTGCACGACGTCGTCGATGCTGGTGAAGTCCATCGCCGCGCGCATGCGGCCTAGCTGCTGCTCGGCTCGGTTGCCGAACGAACCGGCGGGCGTGCCGGTGATCTCGTGCAACGATTCCTCGGCATGCACCAGGCAGTAGCGCATCGAGCGGGGAAAGTCGCGGTCGAGGATCAGGAACTCCGCCACCTTGGCCGGCAGAATACGTCCCTTGCTCTTGCGATACATCTCGAGCGCGCTGGCCGACTTGAGCAGGGCCGACCACTGCACGATATCGAGCGGCGTCCCCACGTCGCGCGTGTGGGGAAGCAGAATGTAGTATTTCACGTCGAGGATGCGCGAGGTCTTGTCGGCCCGTTCGACCAGGCGGCCGATGTTGGCGAAGTGCCACGCCTCGCCGTGCGACATGGTGGTGTCGAGCACGCCCTGAATCAGATGGCTGTGCAGCTTCACATCTTCGACGATCCGCCGCACGTGATCGCAGGCCGGCGCCCGCGACGCATCGCGCATCAACAGGTAGAAGCGGTTGATCTGCTCCCACATTTCGGAGGAGATGATCTCGCGGATCGCCCGGGCGTTTTCGCGGGCCCGCTGCACGCAACCGAGAATCGAGTTCGCGTTGCGGGCATCGAACGTGAGAAACTGCAGCACGTTCGAACGGGTCAGCTCGCCGTAATGCTGAAAGTAGGGCTCGTGATCGCCGGTCGTGTAGACCAGCGGCGCCCATTGCTCGGCCACGGCGCCTTGCAGATCGAGCGTCAGGTGTTCGTTGACGTCGATGAAGCGCGCGACGTTATCGGCCCGCTCGAGATAGCGGCTCATCCAAAAAACGGCCTCGGCGACTCGACTTAGCACTTCGTTGCGTCCTCCGCCGCGCACCGCGCGGCCGGTCGAGCAAAGAGGGGGGCGAGTCGCGCAACTGCCGGGGCGCAGGAAGAGAAATTCCGGCCGGCGTCGTACGGCCAAGTCGTTTCGCGCGTCGTCATGCATCGCTCCGCCTGTCGCTCGTAGGTTAGGCGCCGGCCAGCGCCGGCGAAGAACTGGATTGAGATTGTGACTGAGATTGCTCCGCCTGACGAGGACGATTCGGATCGGCCAACACCCAGGTGTCTTTGCTCCCCCCCCCTTGCGACGAGTTCACGATCATCGAACCCTTGCGCAAGGCGACGCGGGTCAGCCCCCCCGGCAGGACGTAGATGTCCTTGCCGTAGAGCACGAAGGGGCGCAGATCGACGTGCCGCGGCTCGAGACGATCTTCGACGATCGTCGGCACGGTCGACAGCGTCAGCATCGGCTGAGCGATATAGTTCCGCGGATTGGCGCGCAACACGTCGGCATAACGGGCACGCTCCTCGCTCGAGGCCTGAGGTCCCATCAAGATGCCATAACCACCCGACTCGTTCGTCGGCTTGACGACGAGCTGGTCGAGATTCGCCAGCACGTGCGCGCACTGTTTCGGGTCCGAACAGACATACGTCGGCACGTTGGGCAGGATGGCGTCCTCGCCCAGGTAGTAGCGAATGATCTGCGGCACATAGGCGTACACGGCCTTGTCGTCGGCCACGCCGGTCCCCGGCGCGTTGGCCAGCGTGATGCGCCCCGCGCGGTAGACGTCCATCAGCCCGGGCACGCCCAGCATGGAGTCTTCGCGGAAGCACTTCGGGTCGAGGAAATCGTCGTCGATGCGCCGGTAGAGCACGTCGACGCGGCGCATGCCCTTGGTGGTGAGCATGTGGACGTAGCCGTCGTGGACGACGAGATCGCGTCCCTCGACCAGCTCGATGCCCATCTGCTGGGCGAGGAAGGAGTGTTCGAAGTAGGCCGAGTTGTAGATGCCCGGCGTGAGCAGCGCCACGGTCGGAGCATCGACGCCGCGCGGCGCCGTGTGCAGCAGCGTGTCGAGCAGGCGCTCGGGATAGTCCTCGACCGGCGTGACGCGCAGCCCCTCGAAGACCTGCGGGAAGGTGCGCTTCATCACCTCGCGGTTTTCGAGCACGTACGAGACGCCCGACGGGCAGCGCAGATTATCCTCGAGCACGTAGAACTCGCCATCGCGATCGCGCACCAAATCGGTGCCCGTCACGTGACACCAGACGCCCTGGGGCGGCTCGAGCCCGGCGCAGGCCATGCGTAGGGTCTTGGCCGAGGCGACCAGCTCCTCGGGAACGATCCCGTCGCGACAGATCTTGCGATCGTGGTAGATGTCGTCGATGAACAGGTTCAGCGCGCGGATGCGTTGCTGCAAGCCACGTTCGATGCGCCCCCATTCGCTGTCGGTGACGATGCGGGGCAGGATGTCGAAGGGCCACACCTTCTCCACGCCCGCCTCGTGGCCGTAGACATTGAACGTGATGCCCATGTTCCAGAGGGCCACGTCGGCCGCCTTCTGGTGACGCTGCAACTCCTCAGGAGTGAGATTTTGCAGCCGCTGGAAGAGAGGCTCCGAACGATCGCGTGGGAGCCCGTCGGGCGCGAACAACTCATCGTACGCGCCGTTGTGCAGATAGCTTGAAAATTGCATCGAGCCGTGCTTCTTGCCGGATGACATCCAGGGCCACTCGTCCCATTGCCTAGCAACTAGGTATCGATCCGTGACAGGCCGCCTGGTGAAGCCGCTTTTGTCGGGAAGCAAATCTAATGCCGCTGAAGCATGCTTGCGCTTCAGTCCATGCTGGCAGTGGCAACGCATTGAGAGCGTTCGGCTTGCGACGACAGCGACGAATCGCCAAGCTCGCCGCATTGCGATGCTGCCCGCATCGTGGGCCGGCCTTGCGCAGCGCTCGGGCAGTCGTCCCCCGAATAATCGGAGTCTCCGTTTCCCTCTCAATGCGCTCACATTATGGCATTCTGTACCGGTTCGTCGAGCGCACCTTTTGACGAATCTTGATGGCGGCCTTGAGCCCGGAAGTCACGTTACATGGCGTTCGAGGCCGGGGACCGCACTTCGACCCGCTTGGGCTTGACCCCCTGCGATTTCGGCAGCCGCACGGTCAGCACGCCGTGGTCGTACTCGGCCGTGACCTGCTCGGCGTCGATGCCCACCGGCAATTGCACGCTCCGGCGGAACTTGCCGAAACGCCGCTCGCTGTGGAAGAAATCTTCCCCTGCGTGCTGCGAGTGCTCCTTCTTCTCGCCCGCAATCGTCAGTTGATTGCCGGTGACCTGCAGATCGATCTCCGACGGCTCGACGCCGGGGATCTCGACCCGCACGGTAACGGCCTGATCGCTTTCGGCGATATCCAGCGCCGGTCCCCAGGGGGCCAGCGACTCGAATCCCCGCCCGATCCGCTCGACCGGCTCGCGGAGGTACGTCTCGTACATCCGTTCCATCTCTTGTCGCAGGTCGGACCAGGAGGCCACCTCATGGGTTCCTTCTTCCGCCTGGCGCTTATTCATCCAAGGTAGTGGTTTCATGTCGACTACTCCTCGTTTCGAATACGAACCCGCCCGACGTCGACGCACCGCTTACTTCGCGGTGACGGCGATTTTGCGCGGCTTGACGGCCTCGGTCTTCGGCAGGTGCAGCGTCAGCACGCCGTCGGTGTACTCGGCATGAATGCGCGAGACGTCGATGTGCTCGCTCACCTGGAAGCTGCGGTAGTAATCGCCTACGCCATATTCCCGCTGGAGGTAATTGGTGCCCGCCGGCTGACGCGGCGCCACGCGGCCGTGAATCGCCAGGGTTCCTTCCTCGAATTGGACGTCGATATCCTCGGCCCGCAGACCCGGCATGTCGGCCCGGACTAGCAATTCCTCGGCCTGTTCGACGATGTCCACGTGCGGACGGTAATACTGACCGCTGCGGGTATGCTCGGTCTTGGCGACCTCACTCGAGCGGGGATCGGCAATCGTTTCGGTACTCATGAGAATTGGCTCCTGCAAATCTGTTCGTGCTTGTGTCTTTCTTGCGTGCGAGACGTCGCGTTTAGTTCGAGCCGACGACCTGGATCTTGCGCGGACGGGCGGTCTCGGCCTTGGGCAGCGTCACGGTCAATACGCCGTCGCGCAGCGTGGCCGACACGCGCGAGCTATCGACGTCGACCGGCAGATGTACGACCCGGGTGAAGGTTCCCGCGCCCCGTTCCCGGCGATGGTAGGTGACTTCTTGTGCTTCGCTCGGCTTGCGCTCTCCCTTGATGGTGAGCTCGTTGCCGACCACGAAGATGTCGATATCCGACTCCTTGAGCCCCGGCACCTCGGCCTCGGCGAAGAGCTCTTGATCGTTCTCCCAGACGTTCACCGCCGGAAAGCTGCGTACGGCGGCGGGGGCCACGTGCGGCCAGTTCGGCAGTCCGCGCGTGAGGTCGGAAAAGAAGCGATCCATTTCGTGACGGACCTGATGGAGCGGCAAGGTGTGTAGGCGCAATGGCATGGACGTAGGCTCCTCGATTTAGAGAATGGCCGCGCGACGGCGGCAAAACGCCGCTGGGTGAATGCCGCGACGCGCGAGGGGTGGCAAGCCCGTGCAGGAACTTGCCTCTGGAACGAAAGAAAAAGCAAAAGGTGTGCCAATCGGACCGCCGCGACAAGTTGCCCCTTAGTCTCTGTCGGACAAGCATTTGCAACGCCTACCGAAGCGAATAGGCGTGTCCGGGCCAACTGCCAGTTTGGCAGTCTCGCATTTCTGGCCGCCGAGTAGGGCTCGGGAGAGGGGGATACGCCGCCGGCGTTACAAGAAGGTTGGCGGTCGCTCGTCGTTTCGGTCGAAGTTTTTACAGTGACCCCACGCCTGGCAGGTAGGCGGGGCACTCGGCGCGCAAGTGTTGGCCGCGCCAGGAGATTTTCCCGCTGGGCGAAGCCCGCTTGCGTGCGTTAGGATGGGGAACTCGGTTTTCTAAGCCAACGCTGAAGGATTCAGCAATGCAGAGCATGGATGGCTGGGATGTGGCCTTGTTGGTGCTGGCGGGCTATGTGGCGGTCGTGGCGCTCGTGCGGATGACCCTCGCGCATCGCGAGCAGACCGCCGCGCGGATGCGGATCGAGCTGGAACGCCAGCGTCGTCAGCAGGCCCTCGAAGCCAAGGCCGCCTCTGCGGCCAAGAAAGCCGCCTGATCGCCCACGACTGTCCCCTCGCGTCGGGCCGTGCCCCACGCTCGCGGGTGCGCCGCCTGCCGGCCTGCTCCGTGTGAGGGCTTCCCCTGCGAGACGCGACGACCCCCATGCCCAAGCGGTTGTACATCGAGACCGTCGGCTGCCAGATGAACATGCTCGACAGCGAGCTGGTCGTGGCGAGCCTGCGCAAACAAGGCTACGAGCTGGTCTCGACCGCGCGCGAAGCGGACACGATCCTCTTCAACACCTGCAGCGTCCGGCAGCACGCCGAAGACAAGATCTACAGCGCGCTGGGCCGTCTGAAGCATGCCAAGACGCACCATCCCGACAAGATCATCGGGGTGCTCGGTTGCATGGCGCAAAAAGACCAGCAAGAGATCTTCCGCCGCGCGCCGTTCGTCGATCTGGTGGTCGGGCCGGGGCAGTTGCACCAGGTGCCCAAGCTGATCGAAGAGATCGCCGCCGGGAGCGGCCCCCGGCTCGAGGTGAGCCTCGACCGCAAGGCCGCCAGCCGCAGCGAGGTCGAAGAGAGCTTCGAAAGCTACGACCCGCTCCGCGAGGCGGCGCTGCGGCCCACGCCCTACCAGGCGTACGTCCGCGTGATGATCGGCTGCGACAAGTTCTGCACCTACTGCATCGTGCCCAAGGTGCGGGGACCGGAGCAGAGCCGCTCGCCCCTGGAAATCGAGGCCGAGGTGCGGCGGCTGGCCGACGAGGGTTGCCGCGAGATCACGCTGCTCGGCCAGACCGTGAACAGCTATCACTACGAGCTCGACGGCCGCCTGTGGCGCCTGGCCGACCTGATCTACCGCCTGCACGACATCGAGGGGCTGGCGCGGATCAAGTTCGTGACGAACTATCCGCGCGACATGTCGACCGAATTGCTCACGGCGGTCCGCGATCTGCCGAAGTGCTCCCCCTATCTGCACGTGCCGGCCCAAAGCGGATCGAACGAGATCTTGCGCCGCATGAAGCGCGGCTACACGATCGAGGAATACCGCGAGATGCAGGCGCGGATTCTTGAGATTGTGCCGCACGCCGCCGTGACGAGCGACTTCATCGTGGGCTTCTGCGGCGAGACCGAGGAGGACTTTCAGCTCACGGTCGACCTGGTCCGCGAGAGCCGCTTCAAGAACAGCTTTATCTTCAAGTACAGTCCGCGCCCCGGCACGAAGGCCCCCGACCTGTTTGCCGACGACGTGCCGGAAGAGACCAAACGCCGCCGCAACAACGAGTTGCTGGCCATCCAGAACCAGATCAGCGAAGAGGACAACCAGCAGTGGATCGGCCGGCAGGTCGAAGTGCTGGTCGAAGGGCCGAGCAAGATGGCCCATCGCAACGAAACGGATGGCGAGATTCTGCAGCTCACCGGCCGCACGCCCGACGATCGCATCACGGTCTTTGCTGGAAATCGCCGCCAAATTGGTAGACTGTTGAATCTGACCGTTTACGATGCCAATGCCTTCACGCTGTTCGGCGCCGTCGTGACCGAGCACGTCGGTCCCGAAGTCTATCGCTTGTCGCTCTCGCCCCCCTGACGCCGCGCTTCCCGGAATATGCGAATCGAAGAGCTCAGCGGGTTTCTGGATCACCCGGCCGAGGCGGTCGACTGGCTGCGCGGCTGCGGACTGTCGAATCTCGAGCGTGCGCACGCGAACTTCGTGCATATGGCGGCGGCCGGGGTGACGCTCGACCTGCTGGCCGACATCGGCGAGCAGCTTCGCCAGTTGCTGCCCGGCTGCCCCGACCCGGACATGGCGCTGAACAATCTCGATCGCTTCGTGGCTGCGGCGCGCAATCCGCTGGCGCTGGGTTCGCTCTTCGAGCGCGATCGCGATGCGCTCCCCTACCTGGTGCAGATCTTTTCGACGAGCCAGTACCTGAGCGATCTGCTCGTCACGGATAGCGAAAGTTACGACCTGCTGCGTCTGACGGAAGGCCAGCCCGTGGCGCGCGACGTGCTCGCGCACGAGCTGACGAGCGAGGTGTTGAACGCGGCGAGCCAGAAGTCGGTGCTGGCCGCCTTGCGAAGGTTTCGCCATCGCGAAACCTTGCGCATCGCCTTCGGCGACATCGTGCGCGGACAATCGCTCGACATCGTGACCAAGCAAATTTCGGCCGTGTCCGAGGCCGTGCTCGAGGCGGCCGTCCGCTCGGCCCGCGCCACGCTCGAAGAAAAGCGCGGCGTGCCGCGCACGCCCAGCGGCAAACCGGCTCGTTTCGTCGTGCTGGGCATGGGCAAGCTCGGCGGCAACGAGCTGAACTATTCGAGCGACATCGATCTGATCTTGCTCTACGACCACGACGGCGAGACCGACGGCGATCGTCCCTGCACGAACGACGAGTTCTTCGATCGTTTGGCGCGCGAGATCGTCAAGCTGCTGGTCGAACCGACCGAGCAGGGGGTGGCTTACCGCGTCGACCTGCGTCTACGCCCCGAGGGGCGCCAGGGCCCCATGGTGACGAACCTCGAGCGCGCCCTGCACTACTACGACGTGCTGGGACGCACCTGGGAACGCCAGGCCTACGTCAAGGCACGACCGGTGGCGGGCGATCTCGACCTGGGGCGCGAGTTTCTCGCGCAGCTCGAACCCTGGATCTACCGCCGCTACTTGAGCCTGGCCGACATCACCGGCATCAAGGCCCTCAAACGCCGCATCGAGCATCGCACGTCGAGCAACGGCGCCGACAGCCGCGACGTGAAGACCGGCCACGGCGGCATTCGCGACATCGAGTTCGTGATCCAATTCCTGCAACTTTTGAACGGCGGCGACTTGCCGGAGGTCCGCACCGGCAACACGCTCGAGGGGCTCGCGCGGCTCGAAGGGGTCGGTTGCCTCACCTCGCAAGAGCGGGCCATCCTCGAAGAAAACTACGGCTTTCTCCGCAAGATCGAGCACCGTCTGCAGATCATGCTCGACTTGCAGACGCACGTCCTGCCCAAGGAGCGCGCCGAGCTGCGCAAGTTGGCTATTCGCATGGGGTACGCCGATGCGCCCGGCCGCTCGGCACTCGACGACTTCGAGAACGACTACCGACAGAAGACCGAGCTGAATCGCAAGATTCTCGACCACCTGCTCAACGACGCCTTTCCGGACGAGTCGGGCATGGAGCCCGAGGTGGATCTCGTGCTCGATCCGGAGCCCACCCCCGAGTGCATCGACGAGGTGCTCTCTCGGCACGGATTCCGCGACGTCGAACTGGCCTACTCGAACCTGATGGCCCTCTCGAACGAGCGGATCCGCTTCCTCTCGACGCGCCGCTGCCGGCACTTTCTGGCCTCGATCGCGCCGCGTCTGCTCGCCGCGATTGCCGCCACGCCCGATCCCGACGCGACGCTAGTCAACCTCGAGAAGGTGAGCGACTCGCTCGG
Organism: Pirellulales bacterium; assembly: GCA_019636335.1. NCBI lineage: Bacteria > Pseudomonadati > Planctomycetota > Planctomycetia > Pirellulales > Pirellulales bacterium. The sequence goes on along the minus strand of JAHBXR010000009.1, from coordinate 71,462 downwards.
CGGCAAGGGGGTGCTGTGGGAGCTGTTCAGCTTCAATCCGCCGACACTGCGGCTCTACGTCGATTTGTGCGCGTATAGCCCGTTGCTATCGGGCATCCTGACGAGCAATCCCGGCATGATCGACGAGTTGATGGACAGCCTGGTGCTCGATCGCCTGCCCACGCTCGACGTGCTGCGTCAGACGCTGGCCGACCTGGTGCATGGCGCCGAGGATCTCGATCCCATCTTGCACAGCTTCAAGCACGCGCAGACGCTGCGCGTGGGGGTGCGCGATCTGCTCGGCAAGGAAGACATTCAGGCCACGACCGACGCGCTGACCGACATTGCCTGCACCTGCCTCGAAGAGATCGCCCATCTCGAGTTCGAGCGGTTGGTGCAGAAGCTGGGCGAGCCGATGGTCGAGGCCGAGGGAGTCGAGCCGCGTCCCTGCGAGCTGGTCATCGTCGCGATGGGCAAATTCGGCGGGCGCGAGCTGAATTACCACAGCGATCTCGATCTCATCTTTCTCTTCGAGGGAGACGGCAACACGGCCGCCGGCCCGCGCTCGCGCCGGACGCAGGTCACCACGAACCAGCACTTCTTCAGCGAGGTGGGGCAGCGCATCATCAAGGCGGCCAGCCAGCTTGGCCCCTATGGCCGGCTCTATGAAGTCGATCCGCGGCTGCGTCCCACGGGGCGCAGCGGCGCGCTGGTCACGTCGTTCGACGAGCTCGCGCGCTACTTCGCTGACGGCAGCGGCCAGCTCTGGGAACGCCAGGCCCTGACCAAGGCCCGCATCGTCTTCGGCGCCGAGGGCGCCGCGACGCGCGCCGCCGAGGTGATCGGTACCGCCACCTACGGCCACACTTGGCAGCCCGCCGACGCGAACGCCATTCGCCAGATGCGCAAGCGTCTGGAAGACACGGCAGCGCGAGGCAACCTGAAACGGGGCCGCGGCGGAATGGTCGATATCGAGTTTCTCGTCCAGATGCTGCAATTGCGGCACGGCGCGCGACGCACCGAGATTCGCCAACCCAATACGCTCGCCGCCCTCAAGGCGCTCGAGCAGGCCGGACAGCTCTCGGCGGACGATGCGAGCTTCTTCCAGGAGAGTTACCGTTTCCTGCGCACGGTCGAGAGTCGCTTGCGCCTGATGAACACCCAGGCCCGCGACGATCTGCCCGACGAGCCGGCCGAAATGGAAAAGCTGGCCCGCATGACGGGCTTCACGAGCCCCGAGGCCCTGCGTGCCGAGATCGAGCGCTATACGTCGGCCAACCGGCAGCGCTTCGACCAGTTGTTCGACGCGGCCGAAAAGAAATAGCACGTCCGATCAACGTGCCGCTCGAGGAGCGGCATCGCGATCGAGGTCAACCACGAGGTGACGATTAAAGAATCGTCTGCCCGATACGCAGGTCAGCCTTCGAAGCGCGACACGACCAGCGTGATGTTCTGGCCGCCGAAGCCGAAGCTGTTCGACGCGGCCGTGTCGCAGCGGGCCTCGCGCGCGACGTTCGGAATGTAGTCGAGATCGCAGTCCGGATCGGGCGTGTCGTAGTTCGTCGTCGGCGGCAGCACGTTATCGCGGATTGCCAGCAGGCAGATGATGAGCTCCGTGGCGCCGGCCGCCGCGATCAGATGCCCCATCATGCTCTTCGTGCTCGAGACGGGCACCTTGTAGGCCACGTCGCCAAAGGCCCGCTTGATCGCCAGCGATTCGACCTTGTCGTTTACGCTCGTGCTCGTGCCGTGCGCGTTGATGTAGTGGATGTCTGCCGGATTCTTGCCGGCATCTTCCAGGGCCAGCTTGAGGCACGTCGCCGCGCCACGTCCCTCGGGATGCGTGTCGGTAATGCGGAAGGCGTCGGCGGTCGAACCGTAGCCGGTGATCTCGCCGTAGATTTTGGCGCCGCGGGCCTTGGCGTGCTCGAGATCTTCGAGGATGAGCATGGCCGCTCCTTCACCCAGCACGAAGCCATCGCGCCCGCGGTCGAAGGGGCGCGATGCCTTGTGGGGCTCGTCGTTCCGCGTGCTCAGCGCGCCGAGCAGGTTGAAGCCCGTCACGCCAAAGGGATGGATCATGCTGTGCGTGCCGCCGGAGAGCATCACGTCGGCATCGCCGCGGCGAATCATCTCGACCGCCTCGCCGATCGCCTGGCTGCTCGCGGCGCAGGCCGTCAGGCAGTTGACGTTGGGGCCCTGGGCATTGAAGAGCCCGGCCAGATGGCTGGCCGGCATGTTCGGCTCTTGCTCCAGCTCGGACAGCGGGTGGAGAATCTCGAGCCCCTTCTTCGTGAACGTGGCCACGTCGAGCTCGCCACTCTCGCCGAGCGAGGCGACCATCATCTCGGTAAAACGGTCGAAGTCCTGCTGCCCTTCGCCACTGCCCAGATAAACGCCGAAGCGCGTGGGATCGAGCCCGTTGTCGCCGAGGCCCGCGTCGGCGTAGGCCTTCTTCGCCGCGCCGATGGCGAACTTCGTGTGCCGGCCGTGGTACTTCCAGTCCTCGGGGTTCTCTCCCACGTCCGAGAGGTCCCAGCCGCGGACTTCGGCCGAGATCTTCGTCGGAAAGTTACTGGCATCGAACAGCGTGGTGGGGCCAATGCCCGAGTCGCCGCGCAACAAGGCCTGCCAAACCTGCTCGACCTCGGTGCCGAGGGGAGTGATGCAACCGCAACCGGTAACGACCACACGACGTCTCATGGCAGAATCTCCTCACCAATGTGCAATGCCTGCAAATACCGCGAACAAAGCAGCACAGGCTGTCAGGCGTGTGCGATTCAACAGTGCCGACAATTCCAACCCGAAGCGTGAGCGAGGGGGAACCTCGTTCGACGTTTCCTCGCGGCTCCCCCTCGCTTACGCTTCGGGTTGGGATGCTGGTAAGGGCGGTTCTCAACCATGCGCCATCACTCGGGCGACGCGGCCCGCAGGTGGGCCAGTCCCGGCGGCTCGGCGATCGCGCCCGCCTCGGAACCTCGCCCCACGTCGAACACTCCCAGCAGCTTCAAGGTGAACACGAAGTTCTTCGGCTCGAACAGCGTCTTTACGCGGCGGCTCTCGTCGAGGTGGGCGAACATCAGTTCCCCCTCGGCCTGCAAGCGCTCGCCGACGTGGCTGGTCGCCTTGACCAGCGCGCCGTTGTCCTCGATGCTGAGCATCTCGGCCGAGTAGACGAGCGTGTCTCCCGGCTTGGCGGCGAAGTGAAACGTGATCTTGGGAATCTTCGCCAGGATCACTTTCTCTTCGAAGTTCCGCATCTCGCCGACGAGGATGCCGCCGGTCTGCGCGAGCCCCTCGGTGATCAGCGAGTTCGGCATGATCGGGTAGCCGAAGAAGTGATCGTGGAGGTGCTCTTCGGCGAGGGTGAGGTTCTTCACCGCCCGCGCGCGCCGGCCACTCTCGAACTCGAGAAATCGATCGATCCAGATCCAGCGCATACGTCACGCAACTCCGCGGGGTGCCGCTGTCGCGACGGGGCGCCGCGCCCTCGTCGCGCCGCCGTCGAGACGTCAGGCCTCGACGTTGACCTTGCTCTCGACGTAGTTGGCGATCATCTGCACGGTGAACAGGTTGCCGAACTCTTGGGCGACCGGGTTCTTGGCGAACTCGTCGAGATTGGCGAACGGCATGCGCTTGCGCAGCTCTTCGATGCCGGCCGGGGTGAACTTGCCGTCGGCCACGTACTGCGGATCGGTCAGGATGCTCTCGGGAAAGAGCTCGCCGCGCGGGATCTTGATGTCGAAGGCCTTCTCCAGGCGGAAGACGATGTCGAGGAAGTCGATCGATTCGGCTCCCAGGTCGCCCGTCAACGTGGCGTTCGGCGTGACTTCGTCTTCATCGACCCCCAGCGCGTCGACCAGGGCGGCACGGATCTTGTCGAATACTTCATCTTTCGAGGGCATGGCTCAATTCTCCCAATCTTTGGTTCGTGAATGCTCTTCGCGCTGCCGCGCGACACCAGGGTCATCTACCGCGCGCACCGCAAAGGGCTTCGCCGGCGCGAGCGGATGGCGTGTCGACGGGCAGGCGCGTGTTCGTGGTTCTCGGTTTCGATCTAGTAACTACCCAGGCTCAGGCCGCCGTCGACGCGAAGCACCTGACCCGTCAGGTAGCTCGCCTCGTCGCTGGCCAGAAACGTCACCACGCGAGCGATCTCCTCGGGCTGACCCACGCGCCGCAAGGGGATCACCTTCTTGATATCATCGCCGATCAGGTTGCGCACCGCCTGGCTCATGTCGGTTTCGATCATGCCCGGGGCCACGCTGTTGACACGAATCTTGCGTGCCGAGAGCTCCTTGGCCAGACAGCGCGTCAGGCCGTCGATGCCCCCCTTGCTCGCCGCGTAATTCACTTGTCCGCGGGCGCCGTATTCGGCGGCCACGCTCGATAGATTCACGATGCTGCCGGCGCGCTGCGACATCATCGGCCGCGTCACGGCTCGGCAGAAGTTGTAGGTGCCGGTGAGGTTCGTCTCGATCACGTCCCCCCACTGCGCGGCGTCCATCGTGGCGAAGAGCCCATCGCGAATGATGCCGGCCGAATTGACGAGGATGTCAATACGGCCCCATTCTTCGGCCAGTTGCTCGACGAGTTCGGTCACCTTGGCGGCGTCGCGGACGTCGGCCTTGATCGCCTTGACCTTGCCGCCGGCGGCGGTGATTTCGGCGACCAGTTCTTCGGCGGCCTGCGTGCTGCTGCTGTAGACGAAGGCCACCGTGGCGCCCTCGGCACACAGGTCGCGGACGCACGCGCGGCCAATGCCGCGGCTGCCGCCGGTCACGATCGCCATCTTGCCTTTGAGTCGGTTCGCCATGTTTCGTTCTGTCTCGGCCCGTAGTCGGGCGCTTGGCTGTCTGGTGGGGGTGGTGAGCGGTTACGTCGAGGCCGGCGCCAGGTGACGGCACAATTGGGCCCACTGCTCGCGCAGTTGGTGGCGGACCACGGCGTCCGCCTCGGCCCGATTCGGCTCGACGGCCGCCAGGTTGTAACGCTCGAGGACCAGACGCGCCGAAACGGTCATGTTGCCGTCGACGGTTCCCTGGGCCTTGAGCGTGGTCGTTTGTTCGTCCTGTTTGATGATCTCGGCGGTCACCAGCAGCGTCTGCCCCGGCTCGACGAAGTTGCCATACTTCACGTTGCGGGCTTCTTTCAGGGTGACGATGCTGTGGGCGAAGTCCTCGCTGGCGCGAATCAGCCAGGCGCTGGCCTGGGTCATCGCCTCGAGCATCAACACGCCTGGCATCACTGGAAAGCCCGGAAAGTGGTCGGCCAGGTACTCCTCGGCCATGGTCAGGTTCTTCCGTGCGGCGATTTGCCGACCCGGTTCAAACATGTCCACACGATCAATTAGCGAGAAGCGCATCGAGTTGCTACACGAAAAACGAGCTGTGGGCAAAAACGGGGGGAGCGGGCGTCGTGTGCGGGCGGCGCAGGGGTGACGTTCGAGAGACTGTCGCCCTTGAGCCGGCCGGCGCGGCGCCGTGGGCCGCGCGGCTCGCCGCAAGACGATCTCTCCGACCTGCGAAGGTCCAGCCCGCCTTGGCGAATCCAGTCCAGGTGGCAACGCCGCCGAAATGAGTGCCGCGCCGCCATTATTAAGTCGTTGAATATATCGGCCTTCCAGCAAAGCGACAACCTGGGTAAACCGGTCCGGATCGCCCCCTTGGCGCTGGCAAGCTAGCTCGTTGACACCCCCTAGCGCGACCCTACAATGGGTTGTTTTCCCCTTGCCTGCCAGGGGTTTGCGGACATTGCCCTTGCCGGTCGAGGCCGGTTTTCCTGTCGCGGCAAGTTTGCAGTTCCGGCGCGGAGTAACGCGGTGAAAACAGCGATCCAAAAGGCCGACGTCTTGATCGAGGCGCTGGGTTGGATACGCAAGTTCCGCGATAAGGTCGTCGTGATCAAGCTCGGCGGCAGTGTCATGGAAGATGACACGGCCCTGCGGCACCTGCTCATCGACATCGTCTTCATGGAAACGGTTGGCATGCGGCCGGTCGTCGTGCATGGGGGCGGCGCCGCCATCAGCCGCGCCATGTCGGCCGCGGGACTCGAAGCCCACTTCATTCAAGGCCGCCGCTACACCGATGCCGCCACCCGCGACATCGTCGAGCAGGTGCTGGCCTACGAGACCAACGAGCAACTGGTCGACAGCATCGAACAAATGGGGGGGCGTGCCGCACCCCTCAATTTCCGCTTCACCAACGTCCTGTTCGGCGAGAAGCTGCAGCTTCCCAGCGAAGCTGGTCCGATCGATCTGGGGTATGTCGGCGCCGTGACGCGCGTGGATCGCAGCACGATCGAGAACCTGTGCTACGCGGGCATCGTGCCGGTCATCCCCTCGATGTGCGTCGACAGTGCCGGCCAGAAGCTCAACGTCAATGCCGACACCGCCGCCACGGCCGTGGCCCAGGCGCTGGGCGCCGAGAAGCTGATTTTCTTAAGCGACGTCAACGGCGTCCGTCGCGACAAGCACAACGCCGACTCGCTGATCCACTCGCTCACGGCGAGCGAGGCGCAGCAACTCATCGCCAGCGGGGCGATCGAGGCGGGCATGATTCCCAAGGTCGAAGCCTGCCTCGACACGCTCAATCGCGGCGTCCACAAGGTACACATCATCGATGGGCGGCTCCGCCACTCGCTGCTGTTGGAGATCTATACGAGTAGCGGCGTAGGGACGGAAATCGTCATGGACGAGTGATGGCCCCCTCCGCGTCGGCCGGCCAGGGTGGCGGGGAACGCGAACCGAGAGAGAAGAAAAGGCGTCTGGGGAGTTTTAGGCCGTCGCGTTGGATGACATCCAGAGAGCCCTTCGCCAGGCCATCCGTCCTCCCCACTAGCTGACAACGAACCAGGAGAACCGCCGTGAGTGCCACCGACACGCTCAGTTCGGCCGAGACGATCGCGCTCTTCGAGCAGTACGTCGTGCCCAACTACGTCCGCTATCCGGTCTGTCTGGTGCGCGGCGAAGGCTCTTACGTTTGGGATGCCGAGGGGAACCGCTATCTCGACTTCTTCCCCGGCTGGGGTTGCAACCTGGTGGGGCATTGCCCGGAACCGGTCGTGCGGGCCGTGCAGGAGCAAGTCGCCACGCTGATCCACGTGCCCAACACCTGGCACATCGAGACCCAAGGGCAGTGGGCCAAGCTGCTCAGCGAACGGAGCTTCGGCGGTCAGGCGTTCTTCTGCAACTCGGGCACCGAGGCCAACGAGGCGGCCATCAAGCTCGCGCGGCTCCACACCCGGGGCAAGCGCTACAAGATCATCACCTTCGAAGGCGGTTTTCATGGTCGAACTTTGGGCGCGACCACGGCCACGGCGCAGCCCAAGTATCACGAGGGCCTGGGCCCCCTGATGGCCGGCTTCAGCTACGCCCCGTTCGGCGATCTCGAGGCCGTGGCCCAATTGATCGACGCCGACACCGGCGCGATCATGATCGAGCCGATCCAAGGCGAAGGGGGCGTGCGGATTCCGCCCCCCGGTTTCCTCGCCGGGCTGCGCAAGCTGTGCGACGAGCACGACCTGCTTTTGATCTTCGACGAGGTGCAGACGGGCTGCGGACGCACGGGACACTGGTTTGCCTACCAGCAGGTCGGCGTCACGCCCGACATCATGACGCTGGCCAAGGCGGTCTGCGGCGGCATCGCGGGCGGCGCGCTGCTGACGACGCGCGAGCTGGCCCCCGACCTGCGGCCCGGCATGCACGCGGCTACCTTCGGCGGCAACCCGATCGCCGCTCGAGCGGGCATCGCCACGATCGAGATGATCGAGCAGGAGAATCTGCTCGAGCACGCCCAGAAGCTCGGCGAGATCTTCCGCGCGCGCTTCACCGAACTGCAGCAAGAGTGCGAGCTGATTCGCGAGGTGCGCGTGAGCGGCGTCATGATCGGCCTCGAGCTGGCCATCGACGGGACCGCCGTGGTGAAACAATGCCTCGAGCGGAAGCTGCTCGTCAATTGCACCCACTCAACCGTGATTCGTCTGCTGCCGGCGATGAATCTGACCGAAGAACAGGCCCTGGCCGGTATCGATATTCTGGCCGACGTCCTCAAGCAACAGAGCCCGTGAGGCACGGGACGCAAGAGCCGGGAAGTGTGCCGATGCGACATTTGTTGACGCTAGCCGAGATCACCTCGGCCGAGATCGAACGCATCTTCGCCATCACCGAAGATCTGAAGACCAAGTACGAACAGGGCCTGCGCGAGGTGATCCTGCCGGGGCGCGTGATGGCGCTCTTGTTCGAGAAGCCCTCGCTGCGCACGCGCGTCAGCTTCGAAACCGCCATGATCAATCTCGGCGGAGGCAGCGTCTTTCTGCGCGACGACGTCGGCTTCGGCTCGCGCGAAAGCCTCGACGATTTCGGCCGCGTCTTGAGCCAGTACGTCGACGTCATCGTCGTGCGGGCCAACCATCACCAGATGGTCGAGGAGCTGGCCAACTATTGCGCCTGCTCGGTCATCAATGGGCTGACCGACGAGGCGCATCCCTGCCAGGTGCTGGCCGATCTCTACACGCTGCGCGAGATGGTCGGTCGCCTGCACGGCCACACGCTGGCCTACGTGGGCGATGCCAACAACGTGGCGCGCAGCCTAGCCATCGGCTGCGGCCGCGTCGGCATGCGTTTCCAGATCGCCTCGCCCCAGGGATACGAGTTCGACACCGCGTTTCTCGACTTCCTCAAGCAGGAAGTACCGAATCTCGAGCTGCTCGTCACGCGCGATCCGCGCGAGGCGGTGAAGGGGGCGCTGGCTGTCTATACCGACGTCTGGGCCAGCATGGGACAAGAGCACGAAGCGCAGCGCCGCAAGCGCGACTTCGCCGATTATCAGGTCAATGGCACGCTGATGAGCCACGCCCCCGCCGAGGCCTACTTCATGCACTGCCTGCCTGCCCATCGCGGCGATGAGGTCACCGGCGAAGTCATCGATGGCCCGCGCAGCATCGTGCTGGCCGAAGCCGGCAATCGCCTGCACGTGCAAAAGGGCATTCTCGCCTGGCTGCTCGGCCCGCAGCCGTAGCGTCGTACGAATCGTGTTCGTCGAGAGTCTTGTCATCAGACGATCGGCCGCCTACACCACAACCCAAAGCGTCAGCGAGGGAGCCCATTGCTCGACGTTCTTTGCAGGAATTCCCTCGCTCACGCTTCGGGTTATGGTGACTGATTTGCCGAATACAGACGCCAACGAACCTCCCAAGGCGCAACTTCAAAGCACGCTTAGGGTTGTGATTTGAAGGCGCTCGAGAACTAAAAGTGTGGCAGAACATTGGTAACGGTGGGTGCCATGCCCTTGCGACGAAGTCGGGAGGGCGTGCCGCTCGATTCTCACCCTTCGATGTAGCTCGAAAGAAATCATGACGCGACACGACGAACGAGCGCCCGACGAACTGCGGTCCATCAAGATCAAACGCCGTTACACCCGCGCCACCCCGGGCAGCGTGCTGATTCAGGCCGGCCGGACGACGATCCTCTGCACGGCCAGCGTCGACGAGGAGGTGCCCCGCTGGATGAAGGACGAGGGGCGCGGCTGGATCACCGCCGAGTACTCGATGCTCCCCGGCAGCACCAGCCCGCGCAAGCAGCGCGATCGGGGCGGCAAGATCGACGGCCGGACGACGGAGATCCAGCGCCTTATCGGCCGCAGCCTGCGCGCGGTGGCCGACCTGCCGGCGCTTGGTCCGCGCACGATCACCATCGATTGCGACGTCATGGAGGCGGACGGCGGCACGCGCACGTTGAGCATCACCGGCGCCCTGATTGCCCTGGTCGACGCGATTCGCTCGCTTCCGGCGCTCCCCGACCCGGGGCGTTATCCCTTGCGCAACAGCGTCGCGGCGGTGAGCGTGGGCCTGGTCGAAAATCGACCTCTCTTGGATCTCGACTATTCGGAAGATCTTGTGGCTCAGGTCGATATGAACGTGGTGATGACGGGCGATGGACGCTTTGTCGAACTGCAGGGGACCGGCGAAGAGGCCACCTTTACGGACCGGCAACTCGCCGCCTTCCTCAAACTTGCCCGCGCCGGCATTGCCCGCCTGACCGAACTGCAGCGCGAGGCGCTGGGCCGCGACTGGCCCTTTGCGTGACCAAGCCGGTCGCCGGCAGACCAGCGCATCGGCGCGGGTGGTGCGGGCTGGGCGACAAGCCGCGCCGCGTCTATTAAAATGCCGTTCTACTTTGGCCGGCGCGGTCCTTCGCGCGAGTCTCGGCCGGAGTCGCCCGTCTTGGCATTCACCTCCCGAATCACGAAACCGCGAGACGTGCGCCCCTGGCATGGCGCACGGCATGGGGAAGCAATTGATGCGAAATGTGTTGACGCTGGTATTGGGTGGCGGTCGCGGGACGCGACTTTATCCGCTGACCAAGTATCGTTCGAAGCCGGCGGTTCCCCTGGCGGGCAAGTATCGCATCATCGACATTCCACTCTCGAACTGCATCCATAGCGGACTGAATCGGATCTACGTTCTCACGCAGTTCAACTCGGTCAGCCTGCACCGTCATATACGTCGCACGTATACGTTCGACATCTTCGGCGGCGGCTTCGTCGAGATCCTCGCCGCGCAGCAGACGCTCGACTCGATGGACTGGTACCAGGGTACCGCCGACGCCGTCCGGCAGCAGTTGCGCTACGTCGATCAACCCGACATCGATTACGTGCTCATTCTCTCGGGCGATCAGCTCTACCGCATGGACTATGCGGACATGCTGAAGACGCACCAGGAAAGTGGCGCCGACGTCACCATCGCGGGACTACCGGTGGCCAGCAGCCAGGCCTCGCAATTGGGCATCATGCGCGTCGACGATACAGGCCGCGTGCAAGGCTTTCTCGAAAAGCCCAAGCAGGAGGCGGATCTCGCGCTCGTGCGTACCGATCCCAAGTGGATCGACGCGCGCGGCATTGCCAGCCAGGGGCGCGATTGTCTGGCGAACATGGGTATCTACCTCTTCAATCGCCAGACGCTCGTCGAGGTGCTGACGAAGACCGACTATCAGGACTTCGGCAAGGAGATCTTTCCCGCCTCGATCCGCACGCGGCACGTGCAACTGCACCTGTTCGACGGCTACTGGGAAGACATTGGCACGATCCGCTCGTTCTACGAGGCGAACCTGGCGCTCGCGGCCCCCGACGCGCCGTTCGAGTTTGCCTCGGCCGATACGCCGATCTATTCGCGCGCCCGCTTCCTGCCGCCCGCTCGCTTGGAGGGGGCGAAGATCACGCGTAGCCTGATCGCCGACGGATGCGAGATCGCCACGGATTGCGTGATCGAGAACAGCGTGATCGGACTGCGCTGCCGCATCGAGCGCGGCGTGACGATCCGCAACTCGGTCGTCATGGGTGCCGACTTCTACCAGACGGCCGAAGACATGGCCGCGGATCGCGCGGCAGGCCGCCCCCCGATCGGCATCGGCACCGGTTCGCTCATCGACGGCGTCATCGTCGACAAGAACGTCCGCGTCGGACGCCACGTCAAGCTGTGCAACTCGGACCGCTGCCGCGAAGGGGCCGAGACCCCCGAAGCCGTCATCTGCGACGGCCTCGCCGTGGTGCCCAAGGACGCCACCGTGCCCGACGGCTGGGCGCTGTAGAAGGGCAATAAGTGGCACAGGCCGGCGACCTGTGCCACTTTGTCAGTTGCAGGACTGAACTGAGAGACTCAATCCCATTTCAGCACGGCGCCGGTATCGGCGCTGGTGGCCATTGCGGCGTACTTGGCCAGGTAGCCCTTGGTGTACTTCGGGGCGGGGGCCTTCCATTTGGCGCGGCGCTCGGCCAGTTCGTCTTCGGTCAGGCGGATAGCCAGTTTGTGGTTGGGGATGTCGATCTCGATGATGTCTCCCGGCTCGACGAGCGCGATCGGTCCGCAGGCGGCCGCTTCGGGACTGACGTGCCCGATGCAGGCACCGGCCGTGCCACCGGAGAAACGTCCATCGGTCACCAGGGCCACGCTCGCATCGAGGCCCATGCCCTTGATGGCCGTCGTCGGGGCGAGCATTTCCTGCATGCCCGGTCCCCCCTTGGGGCCTTCGTAGCGAATGACGATCACGTCTCCCGATTTCACAATGCCGTTGACGATGCCGGCGTACGCGTCGATTTCCGATTCGAAGATCACGGCCGGGCCGCTGTGGACCAGCATCTCGGGGCGCACGCCGGCCGTCTTCACGACCGCGCCATCGGGAGCGAGATTGCCATAGAGGATCGAAAGGCCACCTTGCTGGCTGTAGGCGTGCTCGACTTCGCGGATGCAATCGTAGGGATCGAAGCCGAGATCCTTCTCCGACAACTCGCGAATGCTGTTCGCGCGGCGCTCGACCACCATGCCCTTGTTCGTACGTTCGCCACCGGCCGATACCGCGGCCAGCTCGAGCGCCTCTTCGACCACGGCGCCGCCGCGAATATCGTATTCGGCGATGTTCTCGCCCAGCGTCTTGCCCGTGACCGTGGGGCATTCGAGCGTGAGCAGCCCCGAACAACCGCGTTCGACGGCGCCGAGGATCGTATGGATGCCCCCCGAGTTATGCACGTCCTCGACGTGGTAGTTGCTCGAAGGCGCGACTTTGCAGATGTTCGGCGTGCGCTGACTGAGCTCGTTGATGCGCTGCATCGTGTAGGGGACCTCGGCCTCGTGCGCGATGGCCAGGATGTGCAGCACCGTGTTCGTGCTACCTCCCATGGCCATGTCGAGGATCATGGCATTGTCGATCGAGGCGGGCGTGACGATCTCGCGCGGCAGGATGCCGTGCCCCGGACCCACCTTGTCGAACTGGCGCACCATCTGGACGATGCGTTCCGCCGCGCGGCGATAGAGATGCTGGCGTTCGACGCTCGTGGCCAGCAGGCTGCCATTGAGGGGCAGCGCCATGCCGAGCGCCTCGGCCAGGCAGTTCATGCTGTTGGCGGTGAACATGCCGCTGCACGAGCCGCAAGTCGGGCAGCCCGCTTCTTCGAGCTCGAGCAGTTCCTCGGCCGACATCTTGCCATTCTGCTTGGCGACCGAACCGACGAAGACATCGATCAGGTCGACGCTCTTGCCGCTGGCCGTCTTGCCGGCCTCCATCGGTCCGCCGCTGACGAAGATCGTGGGAATATTGACCCGCATGGCCCCCATGAACATGCCCGGCACGATCTTGTCGCAGTTGGGGATGCAGATCATGCCATCAAAGCAGTGGGCATTGGCCACCGTCTCGACCGCGTCGGCGATGACCTCGCGGCTGGGGAGCGAATACTTCATGCCGGCATGCCCCATGGCGATGCCGTCGTCGACGCCGATCGTGTTGAAGACGAAGGGGACCCCGCCCGCCGCGCGAACGCATTCCTTGACGAACTCGCCCACCTTATTCAAGTGGACGTGCCCGGGAATGATGTCGATGTAGCTGTTGCAGATCGCAATGAAGGGCTTGCGGAAGTCCTCGGTCGTGACGCCGGTGGCGCGCAGGAGGCTACGGTGCGCGGCTCGGGCGTCGCCCAGCTTGATCGTGTCGGAACGCATCGGCAGTGTGCTCGCAGGAATAGAGGGCTGGCAGGGGGGCGCTCGCTCGGGCGAGCTGGAAGTGAAATGATCCCCGCACCTGCAATTCTAGGTCGTTTTGTCGATCTAATCTAGCGTCCTGAAAAGCTGGAAAATGGTCGGAAAACAACCCGTTGCCACAAGCGAGTGCCAACTTGCAGGTCAGGTACCCCGTACCTGACAATGTTCGACGTGGCAACTCGAAAGAGTGTCAGGTACAGGGTACCTGACCTACAAGAATTCAGTAATCGAAGTGGCTGGCGGCTGTCGACCTGGTTGGTTTGGCATCACCAGTTCGGGCCGCTATTCTTGAGGCTGAAACGAGCCTTGTCTGCCTCACTTTCGGAGCCGCGCCATGAAAGCTGCTTTCGCCCTGCTTGCCGCCGCGCTGGTAGCGGTTTGTTCTCTTCCGCTCGGCGCCGATGAGCCGGCCAAACCCGTGCCCCTTTTCGACGGTGAGACTTTCGACGGCTGGGAAGGGAACCACGACGTCTTTCGCATCGAGAATGGCGCCATCGTGGCCGGCTCACTGGATGGTCCGGTCAAGCGCAACGAGTTCCTCTGCACGGAGCGCGACTACGGCGACTTCGAGCTGAAGCTCAAGTTCAAGCTCGTCGGGCGCGGTGCGAACGCCGGCGTGCAGATCCGTAGCGAGCGAATTCCCGACCATCACGAAGTGATCGGTTACCAGGCCGATATGGGAGATGGCTGGTGGGGTTGCCTGTACGATGAATCGCGCCGCAATAAAGTGCTCGCTCGCCCGGAAAAAGAAGTGATCGACAAGGCCCTCCGGCGCGACGACTGGAACGAGTACACGATCCGTTGCGAAGGTCCGCGCGTGCAGCTCTGGATCAACGGCGTGCAGACCGTCGACTACACGGAGGAGGACGAGAAGATCGTGCCGCGCGGCAAGATCGCGGTGCAGATCCACGGCGGCCCTCCCAGCGAGGCGCACTACAAGGACATCACGATCCAGGAACTGTAGGCGTTTGGCTTCAAAGCTTCGGAATCGTAGCCTGCGATCCGCGCAGGCCAAGGAAGACTACTCCGGCCTGCTAGCTCAGCAGTTCGTTCCTGGTGAGCGAGTCGCACAAGCGGGCGTAGACTTCGGCGAGTTGGTGGGTTGAAAACTCACTCGACTGGTGCAAGTTGCTGACGCCTAGCGCGCGCAAGATCCGCCGCGCCAGCGGCCCTTCTTTCTGAATCACCTCCAGCGCCTTGCGCGTCTCTGGCCGTGCATTGCTGCCGGAGAGTTCCGGCAGCGATTCGATCAGGTGCGCCCACAACTCCCTGGCGGTGGCGCGCTTGCCCGGGTAGCTGAAGAGTTGCAGATACTCTTCGTTCTCGATCACGGCCTGATCGGCGGCGATGGTCGTGGCCTGCAAGATCTCGGCCAGCGGTTCGGTCGGGGCCTTTTGTTGGCTGGCTAAATCGCTCCAGCGTTCCTCGACGAGGGCTTTGAGCACTGCGACGGTGGCCGTGGCAATTGCCAGATCCGCTTTCGGGCATTCCTGCACGTCCAAGACGCGGATCTCGATCGTGCCGCGGCAGAATCTTGCGATCGCGCCCCGGGCGTTCAGCCACTCGTCTTGCAGCGTTTCGTCCGGATCGAGAGGGGCGATATCGCGGTAGATGCGCTCGAGGATCTTTTCTTCGTAGTCGCGCTGCGTGAAGACCGCCTCGGGCACCACGTGGCCGGTGATCGACGGGATCCGCCGCGAGTTCGTGCGGTAGACGTCCAGCCGCGTGTCGAGCTTGCCCGTCGCGCGGCGTTCGACGAGGGGGCTGCTGGCCGCCAGTGCCGGCAAAATCGGCAGCAGCAGGCGGATCGCCGCGTGCAGCTTACCGAACTCCTCGTCGCCGCTGAACGGCAGGTTGATGTGCATGCTCTGCAGGTTGGCCCAGCCGTGTCCCTGGCAACCGAAGATGCGATCGAACGCGGCGTAGACATCGCCGTAGTCGTGCGGCCAGAGCCGCATCTCGCGCGCGGGATCCATCCAGGGGTGCATCGCCGTCGGCATCAGCCGGGCGCCCAGCGGCGCGAGCAGCCCGTTCATGCGCGTGACGTGGCGGGCGAACTGATCCCCCCAGCCGTCGAGCGACGTGGCGGGGTCGGTCGTCTTCAGCTCGACAACGTGCAGCACCAGCTCGTTCGACCAGGAGATTCCCCCTTGATCGGTCTCGGAGGTGATCTCCCCCGTGGCGGCGCGGATCAACTCGTCGGCGATGGGGCGCACGTCGAGCGTGCGCGCGTCGACGATCATGTACTCGAGCTCGATGCCGAAGGCGGTGAAGAGGGAGAGGGGAGCGGCGATGGTCATGCGGCCTCAATGCCTGCTTTGCGGCGGTCGAGCCGGTCGAGAAAGACCGACATGATGCGGCGATACAGTTCCTCGCGCAGGATGCGGTCTTCGACGCCAGCGTCGATATTGGGATTGTCGTTGACTTCGATCACATAGCACTTGCGGTCGAGCTGCTTCACGTCGACGCCATACAGGCTGTCGCCGATGAGGTTCGCCGCGCGGAGCGCCGTGCGCACCACGTGGCGCGGGGCGAGCTCGACGGGCAGCGTCTCGGCCCGGCCGTAACGCCGCTTGCCCGTGCCGTCTTTTTGCGCGATTTGCCAATGCTTGGGGACCATGTGGTACTTGCAGGCGAAGAGGGGTTGGCGATCGAAGATGCCGATTCGCCAGTCGAAGGCGGTGGGCAGAAACTCTTGCGCGATGAGCATGTCGCTCTTGGCCAGCATCTGCTCGACGGTCGTGGCCAGCTCGGTGGCATCTTCGACCTTGACCACCCCTTGCGAGAAGGCGGAGTCGGGCTGCTTGAGAATACAGGGGAAGCCCAACTCGCGAGCCACCTGCTCGACGTTATCGCGATGCACCAGCATCGTGCGTGGGATGGGCACCTTGTAGCGGTTCAAAAGCTCGGCCAGGTAGACCTTGTTCGAGCAGCGGATGATCGACTCGGGATCGTCGACCGTGACCAATCCTTCGATCGCCGCGCGGCGCGAGAAGCGATAGGTGTAGTGGTTGACGTTGGTCGTCTCGCGGATGAATAGGGCGTCGAACTCGGCGAGCCGGGCGAAATCGTCGCGACCGATCAATTCGGTGCGGATGCCCAACTGCTCTCCCGCCCGCTCGAACCGCTCGATGGCCTTCTCGTCGGACGGCGCCAGCTCCTCCTCGTGGTTGAAGAGGATGGCCATGTCGTACTTGGGGGTCACGCGCTTGCGCACAGCGCCGCGGCGGCCGGCAAAATACTGCGTCGCCACGTCGAGCACGAAAGGCCCGTGCGCTTCGGGAATATCGCCCAGCGAAATCGTCCGCACGGTGCGCAGATGCCATTTGCCATTGCGAACGAAGTGCGCCCGCAGGAGCGGCGCCTGAAACAGGTTGAACAAGTGCAGGCACAGTCGATCGTAGCGGCGCGCCAGGTTGCGGCCGAAGTAGATCGACAGCGTGAACTGATCGGAGTGGATCGGCTGCAAGCTCGACTGGATCAGCTCTTCGAGATCCTCGGAGACGAAGCGCACGACCGTCTGCGACTTCATGTCCTGGATCGTTTGGATGTTGGGGAGCGGCTTGTGACCGCGCGCCGTGGCCAGCAGCGTGACGTAGTAGCCCGTGCTCTGGTAACGGTACGAGCGGCAAAGGTTGAACAGCTTGACGCTGCGCATCTCGCCGAATTGCGGTTGCGTGAGATACGCGCGGGCTTCGACCACCTGGACCCCAGGGATGTCGAAGGGCCATTCCTTGGCGTTGTTGACGACGATCAGCGTGGGCATGGCGGCCGTGCCTGTTTGGGTTCGATAATCAAGAGGTTGGCGTCGTAGGTGACGATTCCGAGCAGGATGGCGCAGATCACCCGATCGATGTTGATCTCGTACAGATGCAGCTCGGAATGAGGGTTCGACGAGTAGGGGTCGGCCACCATCACCTGCCGCGAGTCGCGCTCGTAGCCGCACAGCACCACGAAGTGGCCCGCGGGCTCACCGCGCACATCGTCGGGAACATTCGTCTCGCCGATTTCGCGCGCCGAGGAGTACAAGTAGGTCGAGGTGAGCCCGGTGAGTATCGGGATCGAGCGGTCGAGATACTTGCGAATCAGCGCCTTGGTGAGATCTTGAAAGCGGATTTCGCCTCCGAGTTCGAGGAACTCGAGATAGCCCTGCGTAGCCAGTTGCAGCTTGGCCGACGACTTGGCGGCGGCCTGTGCCCGCAGCCGTCCGGCGATGTCCAGCGCCCCGGCAGCAAACCACGTCGGGTCGAACATCTGCAGGTTGTAGGTGAAGATTTTGGCCGAGTAGCCGCGGCGCAAGGCGTGCGCCCCGAGCCAGACGGCAAGCGTGCCCCCTTCCTCGAAGTTGGGAACTTCGGCGATCACCTGCTCGAGCGGCAGCGGATCGCCGTAGTAGCGATAGATCGCGTCGAGACACGTAGGGCCGCATGTCGTGTCGTCGGGTTGCGGCTGGATCTCGACGCGCAGTCTCGTCTCCACCGGGAGAAACTCCGTGACCGGGCTGTGCGGAACGCGGCGGTGAGGCGGCCAGAGCGAACGTGCCGGGTGGCATGTTCTCGTGGCAGCGCCTCGTCGAGCGCGACCTTAGGAGGTCGCCGCGTCGCGACACGAGCGTCTTCCCCGTTGTGCGCCTCCTGCTGGCCAACGGGCACCTTTTGTATGAGCGTGATTCTAGTGCCGGGGTGGAAAATTGAGAAGTGCAGTGCGACTGGGGAACCCGGGACGGAAGTGGTGTGCTGGCGGGGGGTTGGGAGCCCGAAACTAGAAGACTGCGAGGCAGTAAGTCCCCCCTCTGCGTCTCGTTTGATAGGGAAGGCGAGATAAGCGAGAATTGTGCAACTTTAACTGTCATTGAACTGACAATTATATCATCAATTGACAGTTTGATGTCGTTGAACTATCAATTGCTATATGAAATGACAGTTCATTGACGGTTTCTGGACGGAGCGGATCGTGAGAATCCCCCCAACTCCCCCAAACGGCTTGTCGCAACTATTTGCCCGCATTGGCACACTCAATCCCGCAGAAGTGGGACGAGTACTTGGTCATTTGCAAAGCCCGGAGATGGCGGAGTTCGTACGGATGGCAAATACCAAATACCTTCCGTGGCACAAACTCAGATACTACAGCATTCCCGCAGGTGCTTCCGTCGACGATGCCTGGGCGGCGGTGCAAATGTCTCGCAGCCCATCGTTCAGATCGCTCCCGATCTCATTCCACGATCTGGACGCTCGTCTCAAGTTTTGGAGTCCGCCCAGGCATCAAGAACTGTTGCACAAGATCGATCAAGAGGCGGGTGGCTACATCGGTGGGCGCACTGGAATGGTTGCCGACGACCAAGAACGATATCTGTTCAATTCTCTCATGGAGGAAGCGATCGCATCAAGCCAACTGGAAGGTGCCGCAACCACTCGAGATGTCGCCAAGCGGCTACTTCGATCAAGCCGCAGACCACGCGACCGCGCGGAACGAATGATTGTCAATAATTACCGCGCCATCTTGGAGATTCGCGACCTTCTGAACGACGATCTGACACCGGAATTGATTGCTCATATTCAGGAAGTGATTACCGACGGCACTCTGGAAGACCCTTCAGCGTCAGGAAGGTTCAGGACGGATGACGATCACGATGTCGTCGTAGCGGATGTCATGACGAACGAAATCCTGCACAAGCCCCCTAGACCGATATCCCTGCAATTTCGAATCGACGAACTTTGTCAGTTTGCGAACGCTCGCCAAGAAGAGTTCCTGCACCCTGTCATCAAGGCAATCGCCCTTCACTTTTCCCTTGGATTTATCCATCCCTTCGTGGACGGCAATGGAAGGACTGCCCGAGCAGTTTTCTATTGGTACATGCTAAAAAGCGGTTATTGGATGTTTGAGTATCTTCCGATTTCGAGAATCTTCCTGCGTGGACCTGGCCGATACGGGCGGGCGTACCTCAATACCGAGGCGGACCATGGAGACCTGACGTACTTCATCCACTATCATCTTGATGTCATTTGCCGCGCCATCACGGAACTTCATGAGTACTTGAGCCAACAGCAGCGAGAGTGGAAAGAAGTTGCTCGTCTATTGGACTCGCATCGCAGCCTGAATCATCGTCAAACAGAAATTATGAAGGATGCCTTGCGGGATCGATCGGCCAAATTCACCATTAGCGAGCACGCTGGAAAACACAAAGTGTCTGGCGCGACGGCGAGGGCGGATCTTTTTGGGCTGGTTGAACTGGGGCTCCTACGAAACACCAAAGAAGGACGACACTGGATATTCGTTCCCATGGATGGATTCAACCGAGTGATCAAGGCGCCCTCGACTCGCAAAAGTGCCTTCAATCGAGGCTCACTTTGAGCGTCGGATCCTCGCTCGAGATTTTATGACCGACTCAAAATCAAAACCTGCTACCCGTGGCGAATCGCGGCCGATCGAACCGCTGGCACCTCCCATCTATCTGGCGAGCGTCTACCGTTGCCACGATCCCGACGAGGCCGCGGCACTGCTGGCCGGCGAGCGCGAGGGGTACATCTATCGCCGCGATGGGCATCCGAACGCCGATCAATTGGCCGAGCGGTGCCGGCTGCTGCACGGGGCCGAGCAGGCCGCGATCTGCGGGTCGGGCATGTCCGCCATGGTCGCCGCGTTGCTCGCTACCTGCGCCCAAGGCGATCACGTTGTCGCCAGCAGCCGTCTCTACGGCCGCACGTTGCAGTTGCTCTCGAGCGAAGCGGCACGGCTCGGCATCACTTGCACGACTGTCGACACCTGCGACCTGGCAGCAACGCGCTCCGCCGTGACGTCGCGCACGAAGCTCATCGTGGTCGAAACGATCACCAATCCCACGCTCCGGGTCTCGGACTTGGCCGCGCTCGCTGAGATTGCCCATAGTGTGGAAGCGCAATTGCTGGCCGATAATTCGCTGGCGAGCCCCTTCGTTTGCCGCCCGCTCGAGCAGGGAGTCGACCTGGCGCTCGAGAGCCTCACGAAGATCATGAACGGCCATAGCGACGTGCTGCTCGGTCTGCTGTGCGGCAACGAGGGTCCGGCCTGGGAACGGCTGCCCACCGTTCTTTCGGCGTGGGGGCTGAACGCCGCGCCGTTCGACTGCTGGCTGGCGGCGCGCGGCATGGAGACTTTTGCCCTGCGGGCGGAGCGGGCCGGGCAGAACGCGCTGCAGATGGCGGAATACCTCGCCGCGCGGACTGACAAGATTGCGGGGGTCGAATACCCCGGCCTGGCCTCGCACGTCGATCACGCACTTGCGCGGCGGCAGTTTGGCGAGCGCTTCGGCTCGCTGGTCACGTTTCATCTGGCGGGGGATAGTGCGGCGGCTCGGCAGTTCATTCGTGCCGCCGAGCAGATTCCCTTCGCCCCGTCGCTGGGAGAACTGAACACCACGCTCAGCCATCCCGAATCGACGAGCCACCGCACCCTTTCGGCGGCGGCTCGGCAGTCCCTCGGCATCACCGGCGGCACGATTCGCCTGTCGGTCGGCATCGAACCGATTGAAGCGATCCTCGCCGCCCTCGACCAGGGACTGGCTGGCGTGTAGTGGGGGTCAGTGGGCAGTAACTGGGAAAGACCGCCCCCCGATCACTGTCCACTGACCACTGATTCCGCCCACTATTCACTCTGGCGGCCGACCGGGTAAGATGGATGCTCTTTATTCTTGGCGAGGTGGCCGTGCCTGTGCTGCGCGGCCTTGTACCATCGGAGCGGATATGGCGGAAAAAGAAGAAGCCTTAGAAGTCGAGGGAGTCGTCACTCAGGCACTGGCCAACACGCGCTTTCGCGTGACCCTGGATGGCGGTCACGAGGTGATTGCCCACGTGGCGGGCAAGATGCGAAAGCACTTCATCCGCATCGTCCCTGGGGACAAGGTCAAGGTCGAACTTTCTCCGTACGACCTGACGAAGGGACGTATCACGTTCCGCGAACGCTAAAGTTTGTCCGCCGCGCGCGGCGGAACCTTTCGGCGTCGTGGGTCGCGCCGCTTGCCCGATCGACGCTCGGTCAGGCAAGTCCCGGCAATAGGGCAGCCCTCTATGCTCGGCAGGCCGCTGCTCTACGATCCGCTTGGTGTCATCGCCGGGGGTGTTGTCGGAGCTTCGCTCGATTGGGGATCGCGCTCGAACCAGGCCACGAAGCGCAACAGCAGCGGCAGCACCACCAGGTTGCCCACCATGCCGCCGATCATCGCCAGACACATCAGCACGCCGAAGTAGATCAGCGGTACGAACTGGCTCAGGCACAGCGCGCTGAAGCCGACGATCAGGGCGAGCGTCGAGAAGAACATGGCGCGCCCCACGGTCTCGTGCGATTGGGCGATGGCCTCGAGCGCCGGCACTCCGCGCTTGCGCTGCTCGAGATACGAAATGATGTAGTGCGTCGATGGATCGACCGTCAGCCCCATCGACACGGCGGCGATCATCGCGGCTCCCATGTTGATGCGGAAGCCGAGCCACCCCATCAGGCCGGTCACCACCAGGATCGGCAACATGTTCGGCACGAGCGCCACGAGCGCCAGCGGGATGCTGCGAAACGCCAGCAACATCACGCCGCCGACCGCGATCGTGGCGATCCAGAACGTTCGCCATTGATCGCTGAGCATGCTGTCGATGAGATTCGTCAGCAGGATGAAGAAGCCCGTCACCTGCGATTCGGGAAACTCCTCGCGGCTGATCTGCTTCACCTGCGCGATGAGCGCGTTCTTCTGCGCCGAAGGTTGGCGTTCGCGCGCCCGCAGCATGATGCGATAGATCTTCCGTCCCGGCGTATCGGGATCATCGCCGAGCAGGGCCTCCATCACGGCGGGCATCTGCGCTTGAAACTGCTTGAGCAACGTCGCCGGGGGAATCAGCTCCTTGAAATCTCCCAGCGGCAGGGCATCGATCGCGTCGACCAGGCTCATGACCTTGGTGAGCCCCGGCTGTACCTCGCCCGCCTCATTCTCGATCACAACCTCGGTGCGGAGGCGTTTTTCAAAGCGGCGCACGTGCGCGAAGAACTCCTTGTCGGGCTTTTCCGGAGCGGGCAGAAAAATATCCCACACCCCCGCCCCCCCCAGGTTCGTCTCCACGAAGGCGTACGACTTGACCACCGGGCTCGAGGCACGAAAGTTCTTCGTGAAGTCGGTCTCGACGTCGAGCCAGGCGATGCCCACCCCACAAATGCTCACGAAGATCGCCGTGAACAGGGCAATCGACTTGGGCCATTTCTCCAGCGAATACGACACCTGGTGCAGACTGGCGTCGAGCTGCTGCTGCCCCCAGGTTTGCTTGGGACTGCTGTCGAACGTACCGGCCAGCGCCAGGCCCGGTAGCAGCAGGATGATGCTGGCCAGCAGCAGGAACGAGCTGATCGTCATCATGACGCCGAAATCGTGTACGGGCCCGACATGGGCGCCGAGCAACGAGGCAAAGCCACAGGCATCGGTCAGCACGGTCCAGAAGATCGGCGTAGCGAACGCCGCGCCGCAGGCCCACAGAGCGTCGCGCGGCGAAAGCCCCTGCTCGCGGTGTTCGCGAAAACGCACGATGATGTGCGTCACCATGGCGATGCCGGTCGACATGACGATCGCCCAGAGCATGGCGCTGACCATGCTCAGTTGCATGTGGCTGGCCACGATCAGCGCCTTGGTGGCCCACAGCGTCAGCGTGACGATGAACAGCGGCACGATCACCCAGCGCAAGCTGCGAAAGCAGAAGATGATCGTCAGCATCAAGAGGATGGTGGCGGTACCCCCCAGCAGCGTGCCGTCTTCTTCGAGAAAACGGAACCCATCGACCACCATCACCGGCTCTCCCGTCAGCACGCCGGTCGGATCGTGCGCCTCGATCAGTTTCCGCAGTTGGCCCACCGTCTCTTCGCGCGACACGCTGGACTGTTCTTCGGGCTCGAGGGTGCTCACGACGGCGGTCGTCTGGCGATCGGCCCCGATCGTGTATCCCTCGAACAAGTCGAGAAACCCGTCGCGCATCGGCGAATCGTACAGCTCCGTGCCCAGGGGGGTCGTCGTCAGGCTCAACACCGAGTGAACGCCCGGCACGGCCTCGATCGCCTGCGTCAACTCTTCGACGCGGGCCAGTCCTTCGGCCGTCAGCAGGTTGGGATCGACATAGGCCGCCAGGGCGATCTCGTTCCCGACAAACGTCCGCTTCAACTGGCGATAGGGCACCAGCAGCGGATCGCTCGGGGCGAACATGTTCTCGACCGAACGGTCGAAGGAGATCTGTTGCGATGGTCCATAACTCAGGATCGCCAGCAACAGCCCGATCCCCAATAGCGGCCACCGCGAATGAATCAACAGCCGCGTTACCCGCGCATCGAAGGGCTCGCGCGTACCGCCGGGCTTCGGCCCGTCGGGTGGCGACGCATCGTCCGCAGCAGAATCGTCGGGGCGTTTCAGCACGTCGGCCTGAGATTGCGAGAAGGTGGGGTGGGCGGCGTTGTCCGCCCGTCATCGTGCGAGGATAATCGAACTATGCTCCCTGGCCGGAAGCTCGCTGGCATTGTACCCCGGCCTTCGACGACCGACAGCCGGAAGTACGCGTGATCGACGAACCCGCAAGCGCACGAGCCCTGATTCCGTGGCGGCGCGCCTGCTGGATAGTCTTGTTGCTGGCCGTGATCGTGCGGGCCAGTGTCCTGGTAGCGGGCTTCTCGTCCCTCTCGGGGGACCCCGACCGCTATCGCCTGCTGGCCGAGAATCTGGTCGAGCGGGGGGTCTATGGCGCCGGCGATCACCCTTCGGCCTATCGTCCTCCGCTCTGGCCGCTGCTGCTGGTCTCTTGCGTGGCGGGGCATGAAGCGGTCGAGCTGCGCGTCGCCCTGCTGCAGCTCGCGCTCGGTGTGGCCACCGTACTCCTGGCCGCCTGGCTGGCCGATGCCTGGCGGACCGGCCGTCTCGGCCACTTGGCGCCGCTGCTCGTGGCGATCGACCCGATCCTGTTGCGTCAGTCGACGCTGGTCATGACCGAAACGCTGGCGGCGGCGCTCGCCGCGCTCGCGCTGGCGGCGCTCACCTGGCACGCGCAACGGCCAACGGCGTGGCGCGCCATCGCGGCGGGGGTCGCGTTGGGCCTCTGCTGCCTCTGTCGACCGACGTTTCTACCGTGGCTGGCCCTCGTCGCCCTGTCGACTCCCTGGACGCTCGGCGCCGATCGCAAAACCGCGCTGCGCTCTGCCACCTGTTTGACACTGGCCGCCGGGGCCTTGCTCTTGCCTTGGGTAGTGCGCAATTACCGCGCGTTCGGGCAGCCGATCCTCGGTACCACGCACGGCGGCTATACCTTGCTGCTGGGAAACAATCCTTCCTTCTACGAGTACGCGCGGCACGGCGCATGGGGCGACGCCTGGGACGCCCGACCATTCCAAGCCGGGCTAGCGCGAGACCTTGCCAGCATGCCGGCGTCCGATGAGCTCGCCCGCAATCAGTTCGAATACGACCAGGCGTGGAGTCACATCGGGGAGGCACCGGGCGACTTCCTGCGATCCGCAGTTCTCCGCCTCGGCTATCTCTTTTCTCCGTTGCCCCATCATGTGGGGACGGTCCACAGCGCCGCCGAGACGTGGATTCGCTGGAGCATTGGCGTTTTCTATCTTGCCGAGTTCTCGCTCGTGCTCGTGGGCATGGCCGGTCTGCGGGGAAGCTTGCTGCGTGCGCCGTGGCTTTGGGGCGTGATGCTGCTCGCCTCGTTTGCCGCGGTTCACCTGTTTTACTGGACCGATATGCGGATGCGCGCACCGCTGGTACCTGTAGTGGCTCTGTTAGCGGCCGTGGGAGCGGGTCGCGTGGCTGCTTGCCGGGCAGGCTCGTAAGGGGCCGTTGTGCAAGGACTTAGTAGTCCCGGATCGGACGTCAAGTTGCCTTGACCCTGAGAGAGTGGCATCTCTATAATCCGCGACCTTTTCACGCCCGCTGCGCGCGCCCCTAAGCGTTCGCGGCGACTCGTCTTACGTTTCGCCGGCGCCCTTCACATCCGCGCCGACAAGGATGTCACGCAACTGAAACCGAAACCGGTCGCGAACGCGTTCCGCGCGTTCCGCGCGCTGCTTGGCGCGTGGAGCGTTTGCGCGCTAGTCCACCTGGCGGTGGTCGCGCTCGGCGCTGCGCCCGTGCTCGCGCAGGTGGCGCTCCCCGAATCGGATCAGCGCGAGACGATCAAGCTCGCCGCGCACAGCTCGACGCGCTGGCAACAAGGCCAGCACGAGGTGTGGGTTCTTGAAGGTGAGGTCTCCGTCGCGCAGGGTGCGACCGTCGCGCGTGCTCCGCGCGCGGTGTGTTGGATTCGGCGCAGCAACGAGCAGCATCCACACGATCATCGCGTCATCGTTTATCTCGAAGGGGACGCAAAAAAGAAGGAAGTCGTCATCAACTACGAGCGCGGCTCGGGCAGCGCTCGCATGCAGGACGACGTCTGGCTGGGGGACTTCACCTCGACGGCCCCTCCCGAACTGCGCATGCCGCGCCCGCGCCCCGAGCCTCCGGTACGTCCGGCAATCTACCAGCGAGCGCTCGCCCGTCGCGATGCCAGCCCGCGCACCGCGGTACGACAGGCGCAATATGCAGCGCCCCTCGTCGAAGAAGCCGTGCCGGGAGTTCCCCCACCGGGCACGCGCAGCATGCAGGCCTTTCCGCTGACCGGCTCGCCCGTGCGTGCCAGTTGGTTCCCCAGTCCGAACGGCACCGAGTGGATTGCCGTGATCGACTCGGGCGTGAACCTCATCATCAACGGCGTCGGCAGCCTCGGCACGATCGACATCCAGACCGACCGCATGGTCATCTGGACCTCCGGCTCGCGCGAACCCGATCTCACCGGCAGCACGCTGCAGTCAGCCGATACGCCGCTCGAGATCTACATGGAAGGCAACATTATCTTCCGCGAAGGCCAGCGCGAGATTTACGCCGAGCGCATGTACTACGACGTGCGCAACCAGGTGGGCATGGTCTTGCAGGCCGAGGTCCTCACGCCCGTGCCCAAGTTCCAGGGACTGATGCGGCTCCGCGCCGACGTCGTCCAGCAACTGGGCCGCGACCGCTTCTTTGCCCGCAACGGTTATCTCACCCCCAGCCGCTTTGCCGAACCGGGCTACCGCATCCAGTCGAGCGACGTCTACTTCGAAGACAACCAGCGGCCCCTCATCGACCCCGCCACGGGCGAACCGATCGTCGATTCGCAGACGGGCGAGCAGTTGATCGAACACGACCGCCTGGCCACCGCCTACAACAACAAGCTCTTCCTGGGGCCCGTGCCGGTCTTCTACTGGCCGGTGTTCGCCACGAACCTCGAACAGCCCACGTTCTATCTGCGCAACTTACGCGTGAAGAACGACCAGATCTTCGGCACGCAGGTGCTCACCGACTGGGACGGCTACGAGCTGCTCGGCTGGGAGAACCCGCCCGACGGCACCGACTTCAACCTCAGTGCCGACTACCTCTCGCTGCGCGGTCCGGCCGGCGGCGCGACCTATCGCTGGAACCGCCGCGACAACTTCTTCGGCCTGCCCGGCTCGCACGCAGGCTTCGTCGACGGCTGGGCCATCCACGACGAAGGTCTCGATAACCTGGGCGGCATCTTCAATAACCTGCAGCACGACAAAACTCTCCGCTACCGCGTCCTGGGCCGGCACCGGCACGAACTGCCGAACAACTTCACCCTCTCGGCCGAGGTGGGGTGGATCAGCGACTACAACTTTCTCGAATCGTTCTACGAAGTGGAATGGGACGAACTGAAGGACCAGGACACGCGCCTCGAATTGAAGAAGCTCGACGAGAACGCCTCGTGGAGCATCACCGCCGGCACGCAACTGAACAACTTCTTCACCACCACCGAGTGGTACCCGCGCGGCGATCACTTCTGGCTAGGCAAATCGCTGCTCAACGACTATCTCACCTGGTACGAGCACACGAACGTCGGCTACGCCAAGTACCGCATTGCCGACGCGCCGACCAATCCCGTGCAGTTGGCCAACTTCACGCTGCTGCCCTGGGAACAAGCGGCCAGCGGCGAACGGATCGCCACGCGGCAGGAAATCGATCTGCCGTTGCTGCTCGGCCCCGTTAAGCTCGCTCCCTACGTGCTGGGCGAAGCCGCCCACTGGGGGCAGGATCTCACCGGCAACGATCTGCAACGCCTCTACGGCCAGGCCGGCATCCGCGCGAGCATTCCCTTCTGGGCTACCAATCCGGCCGTCGAAAGCGGGCTGTGGAACGTCCACGGACTCGCGCACAAGGTGGTCTTCGACACCGAATTCCTGGTGGCCGATGCCAACCAGGACGTAACCGACCTGCCCCTGTATGACGCGCCCGACGACAACTCGATTCTCTACTTCCGCCGACAGATTCCCACGCTCACCTACGGCACGGGCAATACCCCGGCGCAGTTCGACGAACGTTTCTACGCCATCCGTAGCGGGGCCGGAAGCTGGGTCACCTCTCCCTCGACCGAAATCGTCGACGACCTGATGGCGATGCGCTTGAACCTGCGCCAGCGCTGGCAGACCAAACGGGGCATGCCCGGACAGCGCCGCATCGTCGACTGGATCGTGCTCGACACCGGCGCCACGTGGTACCCCGACGACACTCGCGACAACTTCGGCGAGCCCTTCGGTCTGTTGAACTACGACTTCCGCTGGCACGTGGGAGATCGCGTGACGATCCTCTCCGACGGCGCGTACGACTTCTTCGACGAAGGTCAGAAGATGATCTCGATCGGCGGCTTCATCACGCGACCGCCGCGCGGCAGTCTGTATATCGGCTACCGCCAGATCGACGGGCCGTTCAAGAGCCAGGTGATCAACGCCTCGTACAGCTACCTGATGAGCCCGAAGTGGATCTCGACCTTCGGCAGCTCGGTCGACCTGGCGAGCACGGGCAATATCGGCCAGTACATGACCATTACCCGCGTCGGCGAGTCGTTCCTGGTCAGCGTTGGCTTCAACATCGACGCACTAAAGAACAACACGGGCGTGAACCTGGCGATCGAGCCGCGATTCTTGCCCAAGGGACGCCTCAACAACATCGGCGGCGCCCGCATCCCACCGGCCGGGTTCACCCACCTCGAGTAGCCACAGGGGAGCGAGATAGCCCGCAGGGGTGGAATGCCCCCCTCAGTGTCTCCTCCATGCTCTGCGGCTGCGAGTTTGCTTTGCAACTCAGATGGGCCCGCCCTTCCAGCGGACGAAGCCTTCGAGCGCATAATACTCGGGCAGGCCGAGCTTGTTGTATTGGTCGGCCGTGTTGCGATTGCGGTCCTCGGCACGCTGCCAGAACTCTCGCGGGTCGTCGGCGCCGGGGAACAGGGCCGAGTCTTTCTGCGATTCGTGCCGGAAGATCGCCTGCTTCTTCAACTCCAGATCGCGTGGGCTCAGCGGCACGGCGATTTCGATTTCGTGCGGGGCATATTCCTGCCACGCGCCTCGATAGAGCAGCACGTCGGGCCGGCGGCCACCGGCTTGTTCGATCTCGCCGATGGCCCGGAAGATCGCCTCGGCGCAGACGCGGTGCGTGCCGTGCGGATCGGAGAGGTCGCCCGCCACGTAGACCTGGCCAGGATCGACGCGCTCGATCAGCTCGCGAATGATCCGCACGTCTTCTTCGCCGATCGGGTTCTTGGCGATCGTGCCGGTGCGGTAAAAAGGCAGATCGAGAAAGTGCAGAAACTCTTCGCGGCAGCCGCAGACCAGCGCGCCGGCCTTGGCCTCGATTTCGCGAATCAGGGCTTTGATCTTGAGCACGGCCGGCGTGTCGGGCTGGCCGGGGGCCTTCGTCTTGAGCGAATGGGCCACCTCGGCTTCGAGCTCGACCGAACGCTTCTCGTCGATGCCGAAAATGCGGTTGTATTCGGTTACCAGGTCGGCCACGAGCTGCGCATCGTGATCGAAGACCGCGATGTTGCCGCTTGTCATGTAGGCCACGTGGACGTCGTGGCCATCTTCGACCAGGCGAATCAGCGTGCCCCCCATGCTGATGACGTCGTCGTCCGGGTGGGGGCTGAAGCAGATCACACGCTGCTTCTCGCGGCCGGCCGGATGATAGTCGATCGTCTCCATCATCCAGCGAAACACACGATGCGCCAGATTCTGCGCCGGCCCATGATGGCGCAGCAATTGGTGCAGGTTGTGGGCGCGGAAATCGTTGTCGTCGAGCTTGAGCAGCGCCTGGCCGGTCTGGTCGGCCAGCCACAGGACGGCCCGCTTGATCAAGGCGTCGGTCCAGGCGACGTTGCCCCGCATCCACGGC
The DNA here is from genome assembly GCA_019636335.1 of Pirellulales bacterium. Classification (NCBI taxonomy): domain Bacteria; kingdom Pseudomonadati; phylum Planctomycetota; class Planctomycetia; order Pirellulales; species Pirellulales bacterium. Next base: position 41,719 of record JAHBXR010000009.1, on the reverse strand, counting down.
GTCGCCACGTCGGTCAGCTTCGAGCCGGCCGCGCTATCGACCAGCACCATCGCGTCGGGATGATCGCGCAGCAGGCTGGCGGGCACGCGATCGGTCTGGGGCCCTTCGACCGTCTCGCGAATGATCTTCGATTTGTGCTCGCCGAGCGCGATGAGGATGATCTTCCGCGCATCGAGAATCGTGCCGAGCCCCATCGTCAGGGCCATCATCGGCACCGCTTCTTCGCTGAAGAAATCGCTCGAGGCGTCGCGTCGCGTGACGGGATCAAGCGTAACGAGTCGCGTGCGTCCGTGCCGCACGCTGAACGGCTCGTTGAAACCGACGTGCCCGTTGCGGCCGATGCCGAGCAATTGAATGTCGATGCCCCCCGCGCGGCGGATGGCCTCTTCGTAACGCCGGCAATGCTCGTCGACCGCTTCGAGGGGGACCATGCCGTCCGGGATATGGATATTCTCCGGCGCGATGTTCACGTGATCGAACAGGTGCTCGCGCATCCAGCGGTGGTAGCTTTGCAGTTGGTTCGGGTCGAGGCCGAAGTACTCGTCGAGATTGAAGGTGACGACGCCCGAGAAATCGAGCCCCTCTTCACGGTGCAGACGCACCAGTTCGCGGTAGACGCCGACGGGTGTCGAGCCGGTGGGGAGCCCCAGCACGGCCTTCTGACCGACCGAGTTGCGTTCGCGAATCAGGTGGGCAATCGAGCTGGCCACGTGCCGGGCAAGATCGGTCGACGTGGCGAACAGAAAGGTGGGAATCGACGTGCCGGCGGCCAAACGCGCCGCGGGCGTAGCAAGCGAAGCCGTGGTAGTTGCCATGCGAAAAAGAGTGCGGTCCGAGGCAGGTGCTTAATATTCCCCACTAGAAGAAAACTAGTCGGTGACCGAATCAAACAGTATCGCAGAGCGGGGGGGAAAAAGCTATCGGGCTGCAGGTGCGTCAACTGACCCGCGTGCGAGTTTTATTTCGCCGCCAGACCATCCAAATCGCAACTACTGCGAATGCAAGGAGGGAGAAAAGAAATATCGCCAGCCACACGTTCGCGTAAAGCCGATAATGCGTCCGTTCCGTTTCTGACCCGGGTGTCGCCGTGGCCCAGGCAAAGAAAATGAAGGATAAAACGAGCACAACGCCAGTGAGACACAACCCACCAGGCCCAGCCAACCGAATAACGGGGCGATCCAAAATCGCGGCCGGACAGAGAGCTTAGATGGGCTTTCCGGTGCTTCGTAGGGATTCTCGCTCAATTGCGCCACCCTTTCATGCCGAACATGGCGGAGAGTATCGAAGCGCAGAAGAAAACCGCCCACGCCGCGACGACCAAGCCTACCGTACCAGCGAACCACATCGCCGCATGCTCGGACAACCATGGTTTCCGCGGTGCGTCCTCCCTTGTCGTGGGCGCTTCGTAAGGATTCTCTGGCTCCGATGACATGGCAATCGCACTTTTGGCGATAACTATCCTCGTCGGAACAAGACGACGATCGTCATCGCCACCACGCTTCCGAACAGCACGACGCCCGTCAGCACGGCGGCGGTGGTTCGATCATCGAAAGCGACGTTGAGTATCAACAGACTGGCGAAGGTCGCGAGCACCAGCATGCGTTCGAGCGAGAGGAGCTTGCCCGGCACGCGCGGGGTGGGATCGCTCGACTCATTCGGCGATTGGTATGGGTTGTTGTAGGAGGATCGCCGCGAGTTATGCATTGCAGGCACTGTCACTCGTTGATGTTCGTCTCGAGGAACCTTGCCAACCGGTGGAAGTCGGAGCCGGGCTGTACGTAGCGCACCACCGTTACCAGCGTCTCCGGATCGACCAGCCGCTCGAACGGCACGTACTGCAACTCGAGCTGTCCCGAGACCGAGACCATCACGCCGTCCAGTTGCCGCTCGACGAGCGCCCGGTACGCCCCCACGCCAAGCTGGCTGCCGAGCATCACGTCGAAGGCGTGCGGCTTGGCGCAGCGCGTCTCGTAGCCGAGTTGCACGCCCGTCACGCGGCGCTTGTGCCCCATCTGTTTCTCGAACTCCTCGGCCACGAGCTTCGAGAAGATCGAGCCCAAGCGTACCTTGGCGATCGAGATGTGTCCGTGATCGTCCCGATTGACCCCTGCGAGATACTTGTCGGGCAGGTACTCGGCCAAACCTTCGGCCAGCACGATCACGCCGAACTCCTTGCGCTCGCGCTCTTCGCGGACGCGCATCATCGAGACGATGTGCCGCACGACCTCGTCCATGTTCATGGCCGGGCGCGTCTCGCCGTCGGGCGTGGGAATCTGCTCCAGGTACTTGCCCGTGATATCCTCGACGCTGATCACCAGGCTCGCCTCGCCGGCGATCGCGGCGCCGTAGGCCAACCAGCCGGCGCTGCGTCCCATGGTCTCGACCAGGAAGTAGCCGCGCGTCGCCTCGGCATCGGCCAGCAGGTTGCGAATCTCGGCGGCCAGCGTCTCGACCGCCGTGAAGTACCCGAACGTGAAGTCGATGCCCAGGTAGTCGTTGTCGATCGTCTTCGGAATATGCACGACCGGAATCCGCTTGCTTCCCGCGGGCATGTGCTGCTGGAAGAGCTTGAACTTGTTGGCGGTCTTGAGCGTGTCGTCGCCGCCGATCGAGATCAACGCATCGACCCCCAGCGAGCAGAGCGCTTCGTGTACCGTGCGGAGCGGCGCGTTGCGCGAGGAATCGGCCAGGTGCATCGGCTGCGAGACGCCGCGGCCGGGATTCGTCCGCGCCGTGCCCAACAGCACGCCTTGCGTGTTGCGGGTGCGCTTGAGCACCTTCGAGTCGAGCGTGATGTAATCGCGACCTTCTTCCAACGGGTGTTCGGCCGAATACTCGACCAGGTGCGAGTAGCCGTGCAAGACGCCCACGACACTGATGCCGTTGCGCAGGCACGAGGCAGCGGCCGTGGAAATGACCGCGTTGGCCGCCGGGGCAGGTCCCCCCGCAAAGAGAATCGCGACGCGGCGGATGTTGCTCGAAGCGGGGGGAGGCGAACTAGCTGTGCTGCTCATCTTCTGCCGATGTGGTTCTAGAGGTCCGCGCGCAGCCAAAACGACCGAGGCGCGCGGTGCTGTCGCAGCCGCCAGGATTCCCTCTCAGGGCGCCAAGGCGCCAGGGCAGCGCGGAGCGGGGTAGCCGTTATGCGATCAAGCTTACCCACAAGACGGTGAAGATCATCAGCAGCACGCCCATCGAAACCACCGCCACCAGCAAGGTGACAACGTGCTTCCACGTGAGGGAGTCCTCGACCTTCATCTCCTGGCGTTCCTCGCCCGTGAAATGCTTCGACAACACCGGATAGGCGCTATCGACTTCAGCGGTCGTGACCACAGTCTCACCAGGTCCTGGCGTGTCCATGTCGCACGCTCTCCCGTCTTCGGTAAGTCTTTCTGTCCAATCAAGCAGACCGGCCGACAGCCGAGCCCGGGGTGCCGAGCTGGGTTCGCGTCCGCCAATCCGCGTCTGGTGACTATACTCTGGCGCGGCAGACAGGCTCAAGCGGCCCCAGGGGGCAAAACAGTGGCTAGTGGTCAGGGGTCAGTGGGCAGGGGTTGTTAGAGACCTATAACCACGGACCTCTGACTTCTAGCCACGAACCACTGGGCCTCTACCCCCTGGCCACTGACCCCTTATAACCACGGCCCTCCCAACATGCCGGAACTGCGTAAAGACCCGATTGTTGAGCGATGGGTCATCATCGTCGGTGACCGTGCCGCCCGCCCGCACGACTTTCACGAGAACGCCGTCCGCAGCGCCGGCACGTCCTGCCCCTTCTGCGCCGGCCACGAGCACGAGACCCCCGGCGAGCTATTCGCCCTGCGCGAATCGCCCGATGCCCCCTGGCGGGTGCGCGTAGTGCCGAACCGCTATCCGGCCCTCGAGGGCCAGGGCGAACTTTCCTCGAGGGTCTCTGCTGAAGGGGAATTTTACGTACGAGTGCCCGCTAGCGGCGCCCATGAAGTCATCATCGAGACCCCTCGCCATGTCTCGCGCGTCGGCGAGCTCTCGCTCGTCGAGCTGACCGAGGTGCTGGGCGTCTATCGCGAGCGGTTGCACTATCATCGCCGCCAGGCCCGTTTCCGCCACGCGACGATCTTCAAGAATGTCGGGGCGGCGGGGGGTGCCTCGATCGAGCACGCCCACAGCCAGGTGATGGTGACGCCGATCGTGCCGACGCTCGTGGCCGAGGAGCTTGCCGCCGCGGCGCTCTTTCATCGAGCACAGGGCCGCTGCATTTTCTGCGACCTCGCCGAGCGCGAGCTGGCCGCTGGGGCGCGGATCGTGGCCGATCATGACGGTTTCACCGCCATTGCGGCCTTCGCCAGTCGGCTCCCCTGGGAAACCTGGGTCCTTCCGCGCCGTCATGCCGGAGATTTCGATCGGCTAAGCGATGATGAGCTCGCGCGTCTGGCAGTGGCCCTGCACGACACGCTGGCCGCGCTAGAAGCCGTGCTCGAGCCGGTGGCCTACAACCTCGTGCTTCATACCGCGCCCTTTGACACTTCCTGCGCGGAGCACTATCACTGGCATATAGAGATTATTCCGCGTGTAACGAAAACGGCGGGCTTTGAATGGGGTAGCGGTTGTTACGTCAACCCGTTGGCCCCCGAGGTCGCCGCCGCGCGGTTGCGTGACACGAGGGGCAGCTTGCAGGCGAGGCGAGCTCTTTCATCTGCGAAAACTCGGTAAACTGCGTCGACTCTATCGGCCGATAACTATTGCACCTCGTCGCCGACTCCCCGTCGGCAGTCACCCTCCCGATTCACGCCCGCGGCTTTCGACACACGGATCATGCCCCACCCCATCCGCCTCGTCCTCGCGCTGCACAATCACCAACCCATCGGCAACTTCGACGGCGTCTTCGAGCAGGCGTACGACGACAGCTATCGCCGCTTTCTCGACGTCTTCGAGAACTACCCGTCGTTGAAGATCGCGCTGCACACGAGCGGCTCGCTGATGGAGTGGCTCGACGCGCGAAAGCCCGAGTACATGGATCGCCTCGCGGCGCTCGTCGCGCAAGGTCGCGTCGAGATCATCGGCGGCGCGTTCTTCGAGCCGATCCTCACCATGCTCCCCTCGCGCGATCGGATCGGGCAGATCGAACAATACACGTCGTGGCTCGAAAACCGCCTGGGCGCCCGCGTCCGCGGCATGTGGATTCCCGAACGGGTTTGGGAACCTTCGCTCGCGCGCGATCTGGCCGATGCCGGCATCGAGTATACGATTCTCGACGACTTTCACTTCCGCAACGCCGGCCTGCTCGACGACCAACTGCATGGCTACTACCTGACGGAAGATGACGGTCGTCTGTTGAAGGTTTTCCCGGGCAGCGAGCGCCTGCGCTACACGATCCCCTTTGCGCCGCCGCACGAGACGATCGACTACCTGGCCAGCATCGCCGAGGCGCATCCCGATGCGGTTGTCCTTTTTGGCGACGATGGCGAGAAGTTCGGCACCTGGCCCGAGACGCGCCGCCACGTCTACGACAACGGCTGGCTGCGGCAGTTCTTCGACGCGCTGGTCGCGAACCAGGATTGGATCCGCGTCACCACCCCCTCCGAAGCGGTCGATCGCGTCGCGCCGTTGGGCAAGGTCTATGTGCCCGACGCCAGCTATCGCGAGATGACCGAATGGGTGCTCCCCCCCGATCAACTCGTCGAGTACGAGCACGTGCGTCACGAGATGGAGGAGGACCCCCGCTGGCCGGTGCTCAAGAACTTCGTGCGCGGCGGCCTGTGGCGCAACTACAAGATTCGCTACACCGAAGCGGACGAGATGTATACCCGCATGCTCTCGGTCAGTCGGCGTCTGGCCGCGGCCGAGGAGAACGGCGCGCGGGGAGATCTCATCACGCAGGCCCGTACCGAGCTCTACCGCGGCCAGTGCAACTGCAGCTACTGGCACGGCGCGTTCGGCGGCATCTATCTGCCCCACCTGCGCAACGCCGTCTACTCGCACCTGATCGCGGCCGAGAACCTGTTGCACCAGGCCACCGGTCGCCAGGGTGCCTGGGTCGAAGCCACCACGGGGGACTTCAATCTCGACGCCCGCCAGGAAGTGCAGCTTTCGAGCGATAAGTTGCTCGCGCTGGTCGCTCCCAGCCGCGGCGGACAGATGTACGAGCTCGACGTCCGCTCGATCGCGCACAACCTGCTGGCCACGATGACCCGCCGTCCCGAGGCCTATCATCGCAAGGTGCTGAGCGCCGCGCAACATGCCGAGAGCAACGGCTCGGCCGCCAGCATTCACGACCGCGTCGTCTGCAAGCAAGAGGGGCTCGACCAGCGCCTGCAGTACGACACCTACCAGCGCAAGAGCCTGCTCGACCACTTCTACGACAACGACGTGACGCTCGGCTCGATCACGGCCGGCGACGCGCTCGAACGAGGCGACTTCCTCGGCGGCGTCTACGAAGCCCGCGTCCGCCGCAGCGCCTCGCGCGTGCAGTTGCAGATGTCGCGCCAGGGCAACGCCTGGGGCATCCCGCTGTCGATCACCAAGAGCCTCACGCTTGAGGCGGGCAGCCCCACGCTCGAGATCGAGTACGAGATCACCGGCCTGCCACAGGACGCTCGGCTCCACTTCGGCGTCGAGTTCAACTTCTCGGGCCTCCCCTCGGGCGCCGACGATCGCTACTTCTACGATCGGGACGGCAACCGCCTGGGTCAGCTCGGCCGTCAGCTCGATCTGGCCGACCGCACCGGCATCGGCCTGGCCGACGAATGGCTCGGCATCGGCGTGGGCCTCACCCTGTCGCGCTCGAGCGGCATCTGGACCTACCCGATCGAAACCGTCAGCCAGTCGGAAGGGGGCTTCGAGCTGGTCCACCAGTCGGTGGTGGTCGTGCCCCACTGGATCGTCACGCCGGATGGCGAAGGCCGCTGGTCGGTGACGATGAACCTCTCGCTCGATACCGCCCGAGCCGAGAGCCGCCGACAGGCACCCGAGGTCGCCGCCGCGTCGTAGTCTGGGCGGCGGTCGCCGAAAGGTCATCCAGCCCCAAGCGTAAAGTGGCACAGGCTGCCAGCCTGTGCCGCGAGCGAGGGTCGCACCGATGTACTTTGTCTCGGTCACGCGGCTGCGGATCCGAAGTTGGCGTTCCCTGCCGGTGTTCTTCTATTTCACGGTGCGATCACTCGTGCAATCGAAGCGTGCCGAGGGGAACCTCAGCACGGCGCTGACGCGCGACGTGTGCCTGGTTTTCTGGACGATCACCGTCTGACGCGATGACGTCGCCATGCGTCACACTTCCGCAACCGGCAGATAGTGGTGTCACGCACGGGGTACGTGACCTACGCGCAAGCGTCTCTGGCGCCACCTACTCGCCGTTGACATACAGCTTCACATTCCGTGTCGCTCGGCCGCCGGCGATGATGTCGGGGCGGCCGTCTCCGGTGACGTCTCCCACGATAAGATCCTCGGTGGCCATGCCGCCGGCGTCGATGACATGTTGTTGCCAGTTCGCGCCGCTCTTGTCAGTGGCACGGTAGACCTGCACGCCCGGCACGTTGGGCGTGTCGCTGTGGCCGAAGATGATCTCATCCCCGCCGTCGCCGTCGAGGTCGGCCGTCCAGAGCGCGTGCCCGCGCACGAAGCCGCGGTCGATCACGTGGCGCGTCCACAGCTCGCCGTTCGCCGCCGGGGCGGTGTAGACGGAAAGCGTGTCGCCGTGCATCGGTTCGACCGCGGTGATGAAGGTGCTGCCATCCTTGAAGCGGCCTGTTTTTATCTCGCCCGCGCCGCTTTTGGCCGGGTCGGCGGCCACGGCGCCCGTGCCGAGCTTCGTGCGCGACCAGCCATCGCCCGAACGGCGGATGAGGTGGATGCCTTCGCGGCTGGCGGTGAGGGTGTCGATCGTGCCGTCGCTGTCGAAGTCGGTGTGCCAATGGTTGTGCATCGCGTTCAGGTCGCTGTCCATGACGGTCGCCGGCCAGCGATCTCTGGTCGGATCGGCCAGAATCTCGAACGCCGTCAGACGCACGCCCGAGCCTTGCGTGGCGTTCAGGGGCGAGATGACCAGTTGCGGCTTCCCCTTGCCGAGCACGTCGGCGAAGCGGGTCCGATGCAGCCAGCGTTCCTCGCCGATCGAGCGCACCTCCCAGGGCTCGTCGAGCGACGCCCCGCGGCGGAGCCAATGTAGCGAGCCGATCGTGGTCCAGCCGGCGCCGAGCGCGAAGTCGACCTGGCCGTCGCCGTCGATATCGGCCGGCGCGAGGCAGACGTTATCCTTCGGCGTCTGGCCTTCGATGATCGTGCGCGGCCGCCAGTCGGGCGCCCGATACCACCGCACGCGCACGTCCCCCACGGCCACGATATCATCCTGCCCGTCGCCATCGACATCGGCCAGCGTGACGGCGTAGCAGACCTTGCCGATCTCGGGATCGATCACGTGTGATGTGAAGGTGGGGAACGTCTCGGCAGCCGGGCCGACATTGGCCTGGGCGAGAACCAATGCACAAACCAACGAATACGACGTGACACCGCCAAACAGACGCATATCGAAACTCCGCCCGTGGTCATGAAGCGAAACCGGCGTCAGCATAGCGTGACCGGGTAGGTCGGTCACGTATCAGGGCAGATGGTAATCAACGAGGCTCGGGAACGGGTGCCGAGCTCTGCTGGTTGGGGGGGCGTGGCACGAGTGAGGAGTTTTCGACGATCGTCCGAAGGAAGACGCGGCGCACGGCATCGTGCCCCCGATCGTTCGGATCTTCTATGTTTTTGAAGTACCAGTAATGCGGATCGCTCGCGTCGAAGTGCTCGCGCCAGAATTGTCGACAATGGGCGCCGTGTCCCAGAAAGATCTGGCGAAGAGGAACCACAAAGACATTCGGGCGTTGCGCTGCTACGCCTTCGATGGCGCGATTGTAGGCGGCATGAATCGCCAGCCCATCGGGCCAGTCGGGCAGGTAGACGCTGGGTGCGTCACCGACGCCGTCGGTGGGATCGTAGATGTCGGCGAGAAAGATCTCGCACCCGGCGGGGAAGCGTGCTTCAATCGCGTCGATCATTTGATCGAGACGGTCTGCGAAGTTGGCAATCCATGGCTCGGCTTGCTCGAGCGAAGCGCCATACATGGCGCCCTCCTGAGGGGGGCGCTGGCCATAGCTGTGGATCAAGTCGTTGCCACCCGTGGTAAACACCACGAGGCCGAACGCATCGGCCGTCGGTGGGTTCAAGCGTTGCGCAATGTGGTCGGCGTGTTGCAGCGAGGTACTCCCCGAGACGGCCAGATTCCCTGCGGTGAGGTTGGGGAGCACCGATGTCAGGTCAATAGCCTGCATCTCGGCGAAGTCGTCGGGCGGAGTTTGCAGCAGCCGTTGAAAAAAGCTGCGTCCGGGATGCCTGGCCCCCATGCCCGCCGTGATGCTGTCGCCTAGCCCCACCACGTGTACGTGCCGCGCTGTCCACGGCGTGGCGAAGCTGTGCGCCTCGATCCTCGGTCCGGCCGGGCCCTCGCCAATCGGCCGGCGCAGCACCAACTCGATATAGCTCAGCGCGGCCAGCACCAAGAGACTACCCAAGGCGAGGACAACCGCCAGCCGCCGATGTCGTCCGAGGATCTGCATGATTGGCTTTACGGGACGAGAGGATAACTCGTCGTCGCGAAGGCAGGCAGGGAATGTGTCGTGTACATCGCCTATCTCCTACGCCTGACAACGACGAGCCTTGCGTCAGCATATCCTGCGGTGCTGGCAGGGTCACGCTTGACGCGATTCCCCACCATCGCCGATGGAGATTGCAATTTGTGCGGGGATGCCGGATCATCAGAGTAGGCTCTTTTTTGAGATGGCTACCGATCCGATAGGTGTGCCACGATTTCCGCGGAGCAACATGATGAACACGGAAGTGAATCCCGAGCAGGATTTGCAAGCCACGCTCGATCGAATCGTACACGACCTCGACGTCGCCTTCGGCGTTTTTCCGGAAGAGGCACTGCGCGAGGCGCGGCGTTACCGCCAGGAGATCACGCCTCGGTTGATCGAGGCCATTCGCACGGCGACGGTCGAGTCGGCTGCCGGCCGCGTGCCCGACCGGAATCTGCACTTCTTCGCCGCCTATCTGCTGACGGAGTTTCGCGCTCAAGAGGCATTCCCGGTCTTGATCGAGTCGATCTCGTTGCCGGGCGAGCTGCCTTTCGATCTTTACGGCGACGCGATCACCCAGGATCTGCCCGCCATGTTGGTGACACTGGTGGGCGATGGGCCGGAGTTGCTCGAAGGCCTGATGGCAAACCGCGAGCTAAACGAATTTGTACGCAGTGCCGCCATCGATACATTCTTGCGATTTGTCCGCGACGGTCGCATGACGCGCGACGATGCGATCGAGCGCCTGCGATTTCACTTGCGCGAGGCCATCCAGCACCGCGATGAGGATGTCGGCGACGCGCTTGTCTTCGCGCTCGACAACTTCGCCGCCCAGGAGGCCATGGACGAGATCCGAGAGGCGTATCGTCTGAAAATCGTCGACCCGTTTATGATCGGCCGTCTGGCCGACATCGAGCGCGAAATAGCCAAGGGAGACGCGCATTACCAAGAATCTCTCGAACGATGCTGGCCGAGCGGCATCGATGACGTGATCGAGCATCTTCGCCGCTGGTATTGTTTTTCCGAGAAAGGGGAGCAAGACCGGGAAAGCGCCGCCGAGCGGAAGCCCTTCGAGGTCAACTTCGATCCCGATCTCGAAGACGAAGATGACCTGGACCTGGCTCTTCCCCATTCCGGCACCATCGTCCACGATACGCCGCGCGTCGGCCGCAACGATCGCTGCCCTTGCGGCAGCGGCAAGAAGTTCAAGAAGTGCTGCGGCGGGCGCTGAAGACGCGCTGGCACGAGTGCGGTGTCGAGCGACTTACTTGCTCGCCGCATCCAGCGTGAAGTCGATGCCATCTACCGTGCGATCGGAAGCGACCATGACCTTGCGCGTGCGCGTTTGCGGCGCCTCGCTGGCGTCCAGATAAAACGGCTCGACCTGAATCCACTGTTCGCCTGGCGCGATGAAGCGCAGCTCGTAGCTTCCCTGCTGGTCGGTCTTCGTCGTGGGTAGATAATAGCGATGGTCGCGCTTATCGATCGCCGCGGCGCGAACTTCGACGCCGCTGGCGGGTTCACCGAAGGAATCGACCACGCGCCCTCGCACGCTGCCCGGGCGTTGAAGTTGCAACTCCACGCCTTCGATCGCCTGCCCCGGCGTCGTACCCAGGTTCGGCCCCGAGCCGTTCGCCCAGTGACGCCACTCCTGGTAGTCGCCATCGTGCGCCACGAGGTTGTATTCATGTTGCTTGCTGGCCGGCAACGTGAGCAGGAAATTGCCCTGTTCGTCGGTGCGGCGGCTGAAGCGAGTATCGCCGGTCAACGAGTTGCCGCTTCCCGTCTTGGCGGTGCCGACGGTGGCGCCCACGACAGGTTTCCCGTCGGGATCGACGATGCGACCCTTGATCGTGACGCCAGGCTCGACCAGGATCTCGACCTCGACGCGCTCTCCCTGCATGTCGAACGTGAGGTGATCGAAGTTGCGCTGAAACGTCTCGGCGTCCACCTTCTCCGGGCGTTCCCATTCATGGGCGGCCTGGTCGCTCCACCAGCGGACGTACTTGCCGGCGACTTCCGATTTGAAGCGGTCGGAATCGACCGAGGTGACCATGAATTCGAACTCGCCACGCGGCAGGTGGTCGATCGTCAGCTTGCCCTCGGCATCGGACGTTCCTTCGATGCCCGGTTGCAGCCAGTACCAGAGCGTGATCCCCTCGACCGGTCGGCCGGTCACGCTGTCGCGAACCGTCGCCACGAAAGTAGTTCCCTCTTCCAAGGCGAGATCGAGCTGCTTCTTTTCTTTTGCCTTGAGGTTGAACTTGTCCGTCCGTAATGTGCCGGCGTTCGGCATGCGGCACTGCACGGCGTACTCATACGGTTCCAGATGCAGGCGATAGCGCCCCGCCTGGTCGGCCGTGGTTTCAGTCCAGACTTCGTCGATGATGCTGCCTTCGCTTTCAAAGGGACCGCGTACGGCGCGCACGAGGGCGCCCGGCACCGGCGCGCCCTGCTGGTCTTGTACTTGCCCCTCGACCCACGTGCCTTGCGTCAGCACGATCGTCCAGTCGTCCATGCCCGGCTTGCGATTGATGAAGAGCGAGGGGGAATAGCCCTCTTTCGTGAACTCGATCTCGACGTCTGTGTCGGAGGTGATCTCCGCGATGCGGAAGCGCCCCTCGGCGTCGGTCGTGGTTTCGTGGCCAGGAAACCAGGTGAAGGCATCGACCGTCACGCCGGCCAGCGGTTGCCCCTGCTCGTCGATTACCACGCCGGCGATCTCATCGGCAGCGGCAGCGGTAGGCACGATGCGCTTGGGCCGTGGTTTGGCGATTCGTGTCGTGGGAGTCGCAGCGCGCAGTTCCACGCTGTCTCCGAGTATATCGGTCCCTTTCGGCTGCAACGACACATCCGCTTCATTGATGCGGCCGGCCTCCAACTCGACGCGGGAGTAGCGATTCCCTTCCGGGCTGACGGGCATTTCCAGTTCGTCGTGCGTGACGGCGAATAGGCTTTCTGTCGGAGGAAGATTGCGCACGACCGCGTTGCCCTCGGCGTCGGTCTGCGCCTGGTACAAGCCATCTTTCGGCGCGAGGAAGTTTTTGATGCGGTCCGGATCTTCGAGCATCTGGCGCGAGTCGACGAAGGGCTCGCAGTAGATCTGGCTTCCGCCTCCCCACCAGAAGACGTTGGGCCAGAAAGCGACCTTGGCATTCTCGACCGACTCGCCCGAATCATCGACGACATGCACGCGACACTCCGCGGTTGGCGTCATGGCGATCGTGATGGGCTCAGGCTGATCCCCCAGCAAAAACACCTGGGGCCGATTCTGACCCGGGTGCTGCTTCTCGTGCTCGGCGGCGAATTCAGGAGCATCGCCCGAGCGGGCCATGAAGCCATCACAGATGGCGATCACCTGCACGTCGCCGCGTGGCATCCGCTCGAGCACAAAGCTGCCATCGGCTTCAACGGTGGCGCATCCGCGCCAGATCAGTCGATCTCCGAAGTTATCGTCATCGCGTAGAATGATCTGCGATACGATGCGGCCGTTTTTCACCGGCCGCGGCACGCTCTCGTCGAGTCGTCCGGCGACGCGGAGCGCCGGCTCCATCGTCAGGCTCAGGTCGCGGTGTTCGCCATCCTGCACCGTGATTCTTTCGACCGGACTGAACCACACGCTGCCATCGGCTGGGAAATAGGCGAGTCGTAGCAACGTCGTGCCGGCCGGAACTCGCGGCAGGACGAGCCGGCCTTCGGCGTCGAGCTTCGCCGTTTGCTGGCCTTGGCCGCTCCATTGCGCCCGCACCAGTTCCATCGGCAGACGGCGATCACCCTCGACCGCCACGGCCGTGATGACGGCGCCCGGGTTCAAGCGGATCGTGAAGGGTTGATTCGCCGTAGCTCCCTCGACCGGCACGTTGACGTACTGGTTGGCCGCGAAATCGGGGTGCGACACTTCGCACGTCAGTTCCTGTGCCGGCACCAGATCGGCAGCGAGGGCGTATTTGGGGAAGGAGATCGTGGCGAAACCTTGTTCGTCGGTCGCGAGCACCGGCGGATCGCTGTCGCCGAATCCGTTCTTCATCCACGGCCCGTGTCCTTGCGAGCACCGCATGGCCCACGGCTTGACGGCGGCACCGGCAAGGGGCTGGCCCGCCTGGTCGAGCACGCGCATGCGTTTCTGCAACAGGGGATTCTTCTCGGTGTCGGCAAGGACGGCCGCGGCCGAGGACGCTTCGGCCGGTGGAGTCGTGGCGATGCGGGACGACTTTTCTTGGTCTTCGTCGGCGGCTTGGGCCGCGGCCAGGTGAACGCTCGTGCCCGAGATGCTCATCGCCAGCACGATACCAAGCGTGGCGGCCACGAGTCGGCCGCGTGCATCGAGCTCGGTGACGAGCGCCCTGCCCGGGTTGAGGATGCGTCGCAGACGGAGGGCAAGTTCGTGAGGCGACCCTTCGCTTGCGCCGAGCGCCGGGGCGAGCGAGCGTCGATCGGCGATGCGCGCCGCCAGCTCGACGATCAACTCGGCATAGCGGTCGGCCGCGCCGGCATGTCGTGCGACCAGGTCGTCGCAGATCTGCTCGCGCAGAAAGGAGATCTGGGCCGAGACGCGGCGCAGGAGAGGGTTCCACCAGTAGAGGACCACGGTCCAGCGCTGGAGCCAGCCGACGAACAGATCGCGCCGCGCAAGATGGGCCATCTCGTGGACGAGTAGCGCGCGCCAGGTTTCGGCCGACCAGGCTTCGCTCGGTGGATCGCACAACACGACACAAGGGCGCCAGACTCCCAAAGAAATCGGTACTTCGACCTGCGCTGAGGCGAGCAGTCGTGGACAGCGGCCGAGCCCCACGGCGGCCGCTGCCGCACGGGCGGCGTCGAGGATTCGTTCGTCTTCGACGAGGCGTGCATTTCGGAGCAGCAGTCGAACATGCCGCACTCCCCGCCACAAACCGAACGCTTGTCGCAAACTGCCCAGGATCCAGATCAAGGCCAGCACTAGCGCCGTCCAACGCATCGCGGACGCCGCGGAGAACGGGGGCCAGGCGAACGCCGCCGCGTCCTCGGGGGCCTCGCGCGTTGCCTGCGGCGCCGCGGGCGAAGGATCGATGGGCATGGGGGGCGAGAAAGCCTTTTCAGACCTGCGAGTCGACGACCCTTCATGCGAAGCATTGTTCGTTGAAGGTGCCGTGCTGCGAGGCACGCCCGGCAATGTGCCTCGGGCGTCTGCCGAGCTGGTGCCAGCGTTCGGAGCCTTGACCGAAGGAGCGATCACGATGAGCGAGAGGCCACTCCGCTCGATCAGGGCCACGAGCAGGGGAGCCGCCAGCATGACGAACAATCCCACCAGGCCGAGCGCATGCCGTAGCGGCGGTGTCGTGCTACGAACGACCCGTAGAGCGGCCAGTGTGATGGCGCCGATGGCGAGCGAGGCCGCGCCGACGTTGACCAGGTACACCAACAGCGGAAGTCCGAACGGCGAGAACACGTGTGGCGCGAACATCGTGACCTCTTCTAGGCTTTGGGTGGTTGTGAACCGGCGCTCTTGAGCAGCTTGCGCAGTTCTTCGACCTGCGCGGCGGTGATGCGTTTCGATCCCAGCAGGCTCATCACGAGCTCGGTGGCCGAACCGCCGAAGAACTCGTCGACGAATTTCTCGGCCACGCGACCGGTGGCGGTCTGGCGATCGACGGCGGCGAAATAGCGGTAGACCCCCTCGCGCTTGCGCCGGCTGAGCCAGCCCCGCTTGTCGAGCCGCCCCACCAGGTTGAGCACCGTGGTGCGCGTCACCTCGCGGCTGCGGGAGATGGCCTCCCAGATCTCGGCGACCGTGGCGCCGCCGGGAGCGTCCCAGACGATCTGCATGATCTCGAACTGCACGGCAGTCAGGGCATTGTCAGGCTGAGGGGACACGGAATCGACTCCTGCGCGAGGACGGCATAATAGACGACACGTGTCGTCATTGTGGAGTATAGCGAGACGACAAGTGTCGTCAATGGAAATTGTGGGAAGATTCCCAGAGGCTCGAGTGGCAGAGGTTGCCAGCCTGCGCGGATTACCAGATTAGCCACCAGATGCCAGCGGCATGGCCACCAACAAGGATGGATGAATCCGGCGCCAGGTTTCGGGCTTGGCCTTACTCTTCACAGGCTGGCCGCCGGTGCCACCGCCTTGATTCAGGCTTTACCTAAAGCAGCGGCGTCTGCAGCGAGTTTTCCCCACCTGCTCGCGCAAAAAATGGACCCGCTCCCTGTCTGCGGCCTGACAGAAGAGCGGGTCGCGGTGGCGTTTTCGACTGACAACGTGCGCGCCGGACGGCGATCAGCGATCAAACCAGCGACGCGAGAGCGAATAGACGCGTTACAGCGTCTTCAGGTATTCCATGACGGCGACCTTTTCTTCCTCGCTCAACTGGTCGGGGAATTCGTGTCCCTGGGGATCCTTGGCGAAGAGTCGCGTATCGAAGTAGGTACGCTTCTCCTTGGCCCCCTTCACGTTCTTGGGGAGTTCGTCGTAAACGGCGACCTCGAGGCCGACCTTTTCCTGGTCGTAGCCGTTCTCGGTGCGCTTCCAGACGACGGGACGCTCGCTGGGATGGAACAGGTGCCACAGCGTCGGCACCGAGCCATTGTGCAGGTAGGGGGCACTGGCCCAGATACCATTGAGCGGCTGGGCGAGATAACCCCCCGGATCGTGTACAGAATGCTTTTCGCCGAAGTTCGAGAACCAACTGATCTCGTAACCGGCTCGCATCTGGGGAGTGAGGGAGTCGAGACGCGCACGATCGGTTCCCACCACGTCGATGGGAACAATCTTGTTCGGGAATTCGGCGTTCTCGCCGTACGTGCCGTGGCAATCGGCACAGGTCTGATTGAACAGGGCCTCTCCCTTCTTGGCCAGATCGTGATCGATCGGGAAGGGGTACTTCGGCGCTTCGAGCTTCTCGATCCAGTCGTAGATGTCGACGAACTCGTCCTCGCACTCGGCGAACTTCTCCGGTCCGTTCGACGGCGTCATCATGAACTGCATCAAGGCGCGGTGACCCTTGCCGGCGAAGCCGTCGGAGTAGAGGTGCGTCTTGTACTTCATGACCCACCACGGCGGGGCGTCGTGGTCGTTGTGGATGAGCTTCGGCAGCGGGCGATCGACGTGGACCGTCAGGTCCGGATCGCGATAGGCCGCCAGCACAACCCCGAAGATGATGGCGTTCGTCGTGCCGTTCGACTTGCCCAGCGGGACGAAGAGCGAGCCCGCCGCTTCACCTGCGTGAACTTTGCGACCGATGATTTGCTTGGTCTTCACGATCTCCTGGAACAGCGTCTCCATGGCGACGTGCGAGTTGGGCAGACCTGGCATGACCTCGCCGTTCACTTTGCCGCCGTGGCACATGAAGCAGTTGACGCTCCAGTTGCCCTGTTCGTCGACGGCGTATTGCAGTGGTGCGCCCCCTTCGCGGCCGGGGGCTTCGGTCAGGCCATAGCGCGAGAAGGCCATCTGGCGGCGCTCTTCGGCCGAGGCCTTCTCGGCCTGCGCCTTGAGCTCGGGCTCCCACGAGCGCCAGAGATTGTCCCACACCTCCTGATCGAGCTGGCCCGGCACGAAGTCGTTGTAGATCAGGTTCCAGTAGCCCTGGTGCATCCCGGCGGGCCGTTCAACACGGCTGGGGATCTCGTTGGCTTGAACGTCGGCGATCGAAAACCCGAGTACGGCGATACAAGCGCTTGCGCGAAGGCACCAGCGTGTGGTGGACATGAGAGCAGCCCTTCCTCGTGAATCAGCTAGTCCTTGAATGGTGGTCTGCATCAGGCCGGCGCGGCCCAGGCGGAACTCCGCCAAAATCGATTGCCCCAGTGGCTAATACTTAGTTGCCTAACTTGTCTTCGTCCGAGTCTATGCGATTTGTTGGGCAGTTCGCAAGCAAAATCTGGTCGATTCGCGACCGTTCGACCGTGGCTTCCCCTTCTCGGCGTGGCAGAGCGTCTCCTGCCTGCGGCAGGCAGTGCTAGCAAGTCCTCCCGACGGGCCCAGGGCCTTGTTACGCCTCGCACAAGCTGCGTAAGCGCCGCGACCTTTAACGCCGCCGTACGCATTCTCCAAGCCGCGCCGCTCGTGCGACCGAAACAGCGTGTAGAGGCGCCGCTCGATAGTGCGCGCCGACTGTCTGGGCCACGTCGATTGGCGGCCGCGGCGTGTGCGCCACCCGGGAATAATCCCCCGCACTTCTCATCGATATCGACCGCACGCGCTCGAAGGAGATTCGTCATGCAGATCATCCGTCGCCTCTGGATCGAAGAAGACGGCTACATCCTTTCGACTGAGTTGGTGTTGGTGGGCAGCCTGCTCGTGGTGGGCATTATCGGCGGCATGACCACGATGCGCGATTCGCTCGTGGGCGAGATGTCCGACCTGTCGTCGTCGGTCAGCTCGTTGGATCAGAGCTTCAGCGTCGTCGGCATCGTCGAAGGCCGCGACAACCTGGGCCGCAACGGCCTGGCCTACGCGGCGGGCAACTTCAACGGCATCGGTGGCTACGGCGAGTACGACTCCAACGGCCGCGCGTTGTCGTTCTCGGCGGGGAGTGCCTTCTTCGACAACACGGAAAAAGACCAGGCCTCGCGCAAGATCAGCTCGGCTAGCGTTTCGCGCAGTGCCGGCACGCAGACGCTGGCTTCCGTGATGTCGCCGGAGCTGAGCCGCGAAATCGGCGCACGCATCGCGGCGAAGCAGTCGAGCGAGACGGTGCAGAAGTAATCCCCGTGCCAAGGGGGCGCAAGCGCCGCCGGGTCTCTGCGCCGTCAGGCAGAGGCCAGGTCAGTCGCCACGCTCGCAGGGCTGCCACGCGCACGCAGCGAGACGGGCTGCCGCCGGGGGATGGCCGCGCGCTAGACGTATAGATCGTCGAGCGGCGGCCGCCAGAACGGAACCCGCGGGAAGAGGACGCGCGCCGTATCGAGGGCGACGCGGGTCGAGGCCTCGAGCCTGCCCGCGGCGACCGATTCGTGGACGTCGAGGTGACCGAGCAGGAGCCGGGTGAACTCGGCGCCATTGCAACTCAAATGGCTGCGTGTGAGCCGTGGCTGACACGAAACCTTGACGCTGCGCCGCGTGAGCACGAGGCGGTAGCGGGCGTCTTCGACCGCGAGGCTCAGCTCGGCGGGACGGGGGAGCTTGGCGCGATCGGCCCGCGCGTGCAGCACCGGGCAGAGCCGCCGCAGCACTTCGAGCGGGTCGAGCAGCTTGACCATGAAGACTTCGCCCTGGTGTACCTCGTGGTGCAGGCAGGCGCCGCTGGCCGCGCGGAACAACTCGTGCATGCGGTCGTCGTGCGGGGCGTGCAGCTCGATGGTGTGCTGATCGCGCTCGATCGCTTCGCCACAGGCGCGGGCGAGCAGATCGAACGCCGCCCGCGGATGTTGCGGCGACGCGACCAGTTCGAGAATCTCGTCGTCGCGCACGACGCAGTATCCGACGATCGAGGCGTTCGTCGGATCGAGCTCGAAATTGTCGGGGCCTTCGATCGCCACATAGAGGTGATCGAAATGCTTGCGACTGATGAGCCAGCGCCAGTAATTCTCGGTGCGCTCCACGCAGCCGAAGGCGTTGGCCGTGTGGTCGCGGTAGAGGCGCATCAGGCCGGGCAGCTCGACCTGTCGCCAGGGGCGAATCGTGAGAGGCTCCTGGTCGGCAAAACGCTCGGCGGCGACGGTCAGCTCGACCATGAGGGGCCGGGTGCCCGCCTTCGAGCGGACGTGGCGCCCACAGACGGCCCAACCCCAGGGGCGGAAGAAATGGGGATCGCGCGTGCGCAGCATGCCCAGGAGCGAGCCGTCCTCGATCATGTGCCGTTCGGCAAAGCGGAGCAGGTTCGTGGCGTAGGCGCGACCGCGGAACTCGGGTAGCGTGCCCAGCCCCCACACGCCGGCGATCGGGAAGCGCAGGTCGCCGAAGTGGAGCGAACGCTTCGTCGTGTGGATGTGCGACAATACGCGATGGCCGCGCCGCACGAGCACACGGTCGCTCGGTTCGTAGAAGGGATCGTCGAGCGTGGCCAGGAACGCGTCGGCCGGCGGGCTTTGAAACACGTTCTGCAAGAACTGGTGTACCGCCGCGTGATCGCCGGCATTGGCCACCACGTAGTACGGCTCGTCGCTATCGACGGCGGGTACCGTGAAGGGGTCGTGCAGCGTGACTTCTTCGAGAGGCTGACGCGAGAAGGTGTCTGGCTTCGTGCCAGCAACAGCCTTGGGCTGACGACTGCGGCGGAGAGGGGCCTTAGTTACGACACGCGCCGCGCGCAACGCGGACGGCGATGGTACCGTGGCGCTCATCGGTTCGAATCCCTTCGAGGTGGCATGGATGATCCGTCATGCCCAATAGATTAGGGTCTCCCTCCGCCGAATTCCAGCAGAAAATTCCACAAAGTCTTGGCAGGGTAAAGACAAAACGCGAATTCGCGCGACCCCAGGATCGATTCGATCCGCAGCGCCTCGACCAACTGTTCGCGCTGGGCGAGCAGCTCGCGACGCCTCTCGTCGACCCACGGCTGCATCGTTTCGTTGAGGCGGCGGATCTCGCGGCAGCGCTGCCGCGCGTTGTCGAGCGTGGGTTCGATCGCCAGCCAGGCGTGCTTTTCGCGGGTCAGGCTCGCCAACTCCGGCGTGAGCGCAACATGCGTCCCCGTCGCACATTTCGTACAGACGGGCCCTTCCTGCGCGGCGCCGGAAACGCCCGCTGATTCGTGCGCAACCAGGTACTGTTCCGGATGATACGTGAGGTCGCGCAGCTCGTGATCGACGCGGCGGAGGTCATTTTCGGTGACGTGCGGCCGCGGGATCGGTAGCTTGAGCGTGCCCGACACGATCATGAATCGGGGCGGTTCAAAACCGAAAAATCTTTGCACGATCAGGTCGGTCAGCTCGTCGTACTTTGCGCCGCCGATCCCGTGCAGGAACAGGTCGCTCAGGAACAAGCGGGCAAAGAGCGTGGTGAGCAGGGCTCGGCCGCGCAGCTTGATCCCCTGCTGGGCGAGGCCGGCCAGACGCTCGACCGCACGCGAAAGGTCGCCATCGGGCCCGAGCGGCAGGTGGACCCAGATCTCACCGCGATCGGTCAGCAGAAGACCATCTTGCCGGAGACTGACGAACAGCCGTTTGCGGCGCGGGGCGTCGTGTTCCCAGATCCAGAACGGCGCTTCGATCAGGTCTCCCAACCTCTCCAGTTCGGGAACCGGGTGGCTTGTGCTGCGAATGCGGTTCACACGCCGGTATTCCCACAGTGCGGTGTTGTAGACCTCTTGAAACCGTGGTAGCTCGGCGAGCAAATGTGCCGTGAACCAGTGAAACGACTCGAAGCCACAGACCTCGCTCTGGGGCAGCTCGAGCGTGTTCAGACCCAACTCTCCCTCATACGCGTGCCGCGCTCGGGCAAGGCACGCGCCCAGTAATGGCTCGGCCTTCGAGGCGGCCAGCACGCGTGGCCAGAACTCGTGCAGAAAGGGATCGGCCACGAGCGACTCGAACTGTTCTGCCACGCGTCGCGGAAAGCTACTCAACAGCGCGCGATCGCCGATGGCGCGCTCTTCGTAGGGAATCTCCGCTGTCGGCCGATCGTAGGCGATCTCGCTCGCAAACGGCGCCGTGGGCGTGCCCCCCGGAACGCGCAGAGTCGCGTGTCGTAGCGTATCGCTATCGACGAGCAAGTTGACCGCCGCGGCGTGATACTCCGCGCCGAGGCGGCCCAGGGCGAAGTTCTTGAGCCAGACGCCCGGATGGAAGAGCGTCGGTTGGTGACCGGCGAGCACCATGCGGCTGGGATCCGTCATGGCGGGGGCATCGCGATAGGCCGACGTATAGCGATGAGCGGCGACGAGCAGTTCCTGCCTCGCCTGTGCCGACACCTCGCCGAGCGTGCGGCCGTGCAGATCGTACGTGCGCGTGGCGGAAGCCGCGATGTTGGCAGCGAGCAGATCGCCAGCCGTCTCGAGAGAGGGTTCAATCACCTTGGCGCCATCGTGCAAAGGTGCTCGCAGACGCCGACGTGTGAGGGAGATGCCCGCGGCGTTCATCCAGCCATTTCCCCACGCAGGGTACCTTGCCAGAGTCCGCCGTCGGGTGTCTGGACGCGCGCCAGGCTGCGATCGAGCACGAGATGGTAATACTGCATGCGGGTCGAGCCATCGTCGAGCGCGCCGCCGAAGGAGCGGGCCTCGTCGAGATAGATCAGCGGCACCGGCAGCTCCACGATTCGCAGACCGAGATGCGCGGCTTGGACCCACACCTCGAGCGGCATGGCGTAGCCCACTTCGGACAGCTCGAACTTCTTCAATGCCTCGACGCGGTAGGCCTTGAATCCGCAAAAGCCATCGGTGAGCTCGAGCCCCAGGCGGCGATTCAACTCGGCCGTGATGAGGCCATTGATGCGCCGGCGCTCGGCCGGCGGTTCGCTATCGCCCGAGTAATGCTTGAGGTAGCGGCTGCCCGAGACGATCTCGGCCGTGCGGGCGGCCTCGACAAAGCGGGGAATCCGCTTCGGTTCGTGCTGGCCGTCGCAGTCGATGGTGACGAGCGTGTCGTAGCCTTCCTCGATGGCGTAGCGGAAGGCGCTGATGAGCGCGGCGCCGTAGCCCTGGTTCTCGGCATGCCGCACGAGGTGGATGCCCGGCTCCCGGTCGAGAATCTCGGAAGTTCCGTCGCTCGAGCCGTCGTCGACCACCAGCACGTGCGGGCTGTATTGCCGCACCTCGGCCAGCACGCCCGAGACGTGGTTCGCCTCGTTGTAGACCGGCAAGGCGGTGAGGAAACGGGGCTCCATAGTGTCGTTCCCTCCCGAGGATGTTACGGGCCGGAGAAGCGGCCCAAGGTGTGACTGGCGAAGCGAGTTCATTCTAGGTGGGGCCAGGGTCAAGTCAACGAACGGGGAAGCCCGCGCCGCCACGCCGGAAGGCCTTGCGCAGAGGGCACGAATCCACATCAGCGGGGGACTTCCGCCCAGCCTGTCCGCGAGGGTTTCGCAGGACACTTTCCCGAGACGGGTAGAAGTAGAAGCAGTGGCCCGTTTGATTGACCCACTCTCGACGGAGCGCTATGATCCGAGGCTAAGGAGACCCTGTCATGAGACCTTCGCCCCTGCCTAGCCAGCACGCCTTTTCGCGCCGGCGGCTGATGCAGATTGGCGGGTTGGGTCTCTGGGGGTTGAATCTGCCCGCATGGCTCCGTGCTGCCGAGTCGAACCCTTCGCTAGCGCTCGCGACCGGTCGGCCGCCGATCAAGGCCTGCATCGTCGTCTTCTTCTACGGCGGGCCGAGCCATCTCGATACCTGGGACATGAAGCCCGACGCTCCTGCCGAGGTGCGCGGAGAGTTTCGCTCGATCGACACGGTCGTGCCGGGCATCTCGGTCTGCGAGCACCTGCCGCGGATGGCAGGCGTGATGGACAAGGTGGCGCTCGTCCGTTCGCTGCACCACCCGATGCGCAACCACAACGCCGCCGCGGTCGAAGCGCTTTGCGGCCGCACGCCCGCCGGGGGCGATCAAGAGCTGTTGGCCGACGACGCACAGGCCTTTCCCTGCTACGGTTCGGTCTGGCACTATCTCGACCGCGCCACGCCGCGCGACTTGCATCATGTGGCGCTGCCGCACGTGATGTACAACGTGGTGAAGCTGCCAGGTCAGATCGCCGGGTTCCTGGGACCCAAGTACAACCCGTTTCATATCGAGGCGGATCCCACCGCGGCGAACTTCCGCGTGAGCGAGTTGTCGCTGCCGGCCAGCATGAACGCCGCGCGCCTGGCCGATCGCAAGTCGCTACTCGACGTGGTCGATCGCCAACTGGACGCGCACCGCGCGGGACGAGAGACCGCGTCGCTTTCGACCTACTACGAGCGCGCCCTGGCGCTGCTCGAATCGCCACGCGTGCGCCAGGGGTTCGATCTGTCGCAGGAGAGCGAACAGACGCGCGACCGATATGGTCGCCACGTCCTGGGGCAGAGCCTGCTGTTGGCACGACGACTCGTGGAGTCGGGCGTCCCCTTCGTCACCGTGTACGACAAGGTGCGCAACGGCCAGGACGTGAACTGGGACAGTCACGCCAAGAACTTCGAACGGCATCGCGAGCACCTGCTGCCCCCCGCGGACGAAGGACTCTCGGCGCTGCTCGAAGATCTCTCGCAGCGCGGATTGTTGGATTCGACCCTCGTGCTGGCTTTGGGGGAGTTCGGCCGCACGCCCAAGATCAACACCAGTGGTGGCCGCGACCACTGGCCCGACTGCTTCACGGCCCTCCTGGCTGGCGGCGGCGTGCGGGGTGGCCAGACCTACGGCACGAGCGACAAGATCGGCGCGTATCCGGATCTCGACCCGGTGACGCCGGGGGATCTCGCCGCCACGCTGTTCTGGCGCTTCGGCTTCGACCCGCGCACCCTGGTTCACGATCTGTCGAATCGTCCCTTCCACGTCGCCGAGGGGCAACCCCTGGCGTCGCTGTTCGGTTGAGTGCATCGCGCTGCGACAGCAGCTATGATGTCGGGCACGTTTGGCTTTTCGACCGACTGCTTCAGGAAATCGTTCCATGAAATATCACGCTGCGCGGCTGTGGGGGATGTGTGTGGTCTCGCTGATGTTGGGATCTTTGCTGGCGAACCGGGTGACGGCCGAGGACGAGCCTGCCGGAAAGTTGCGCGTCTACTTCGGCGCCTACAATCGCGGCGAGGGCAAAGGTATCTACACGAGCGAGCTCGATCTGGCGTCCGGCAAGCTCAGCCCGCCGCAACTCGCCGGCGAGGCGGTCAATCCTTCGTTCCTGGCCATTCATCCCTCGAAGAAGTTCCTCTATGCTGTGGGCGAGATCGACAACTTCGACGGCAAGAAGACCGGCGGCGTCAGCGCCTTCTCGATCGATCCCAAGACGGGCCTGCTCGAGCGGATCAACCAGCATTCTTCCGGGGGCGCGGGGCCCTGCCACCTGGTGGTCGACGCCTCCGGCAAGAATGTCCTCGTGGCGAACTACGGCGGCGGCAGCGTCGCCTGTCTGCCGATCAACGACGATGGCAGCCTGCGCGAGGCGAGCTCGTTTATTCAGCATCAAGGTTCGAGCGTCGATCCCGCGCGGCAGCAGGGGCCTCACGCTCACTCGATCAATCTCGATGCGAATAATCGCTTCGCGGTGGCGGCCGATCTGGGGCTCGATAAGCTGCTTGTCTATCGCCTCGACGCCGAACAGGGCCTGCTCGCGCCGAACGATCCCCCGTCCGTCGCCACGCCGCCAGGGGGCGGGCCGCGGCACTTCGCGTTTCATCCCAGTGGCAAATTCGCCTTCGCCAACAATGAGATGGGCTCGAGCGTCACGGCCTACAGCTACGATGCCGCCAGCGGCACCCTGCAGGAACTGAACACGGTCACCACCCTGCCGGCCGGCGCGAGTGCCGAAGGCAACAGCACGGCCGAGATTCGCGTGCATCCGAATGGCCGCTTTGTGTACGTCTCGAACCGCGGCCACAACAGCCTGGCGATCTTCGAGGTCGATGCCTCGAGCGGTCGGCTTTCGCCCCGGGGGCATGCCTCGAGTGGAGGGAAGATTCCGCGCAACTTCAATCTCGATCCGTCGGGTAAGTTCCTCTTGGCCGCCAATCAAGACAGCGACAACGTCGTGGTTTACCGCGTCGATGCCGAGACGGGCCAACTCACGCCGACGGGTGCGGAGATCGAGGTAACGGCGCCCGTCTGCGTCCGCTTCGTCGAGTTGCCGTAAGGCGCGCTACGGCGACGACGAGGGGGGGCTGGCTTCGTTTTGCGCGTCGGCCTGCGCCTCTTCGGCCAGCAGGAGTTCGCCGGGGCGTGGCTCGTCGAGATAGATCCGCGCGTCGCCGGTGATGAGCCGCGCGTCGCGCGCGAAGATGATCCAGTTCCACAACCAGCTCGCCAGCACCGCCAGCCGATTGCGAAAGCCGATCAAGAAGGCGATGTGGATCGCTCCCCACATCAGCCAGGCGAACAGTCCGCCGATGTGCCAGCGCCCCATCTGCACGACCGCCTTGGCGCGGCCGATCGTGGCCATCGAGCCGTGATCGGAATAAACGAACGGCTTGCGGGGCGACTTGCCGCCGGGATGGGCCACCTCGGCGGCGATGATCTCGGCGGCATAGCGCCCCATCTGCAAGGCCCCCTGGGCCACGCCCGGCACCGGCTTGTCGTTGTCGGCCGATTTCGCCGCCGCCATGTCGCCGATGACGAAGACGTTCGGATAACCGGGCACGGTCAGGTCGGGCTCGACGAGAACGCGCCCCGCGCGATCCAACGGCACGCCGAGCGTGCGCCCCATCGGACTGGCCGCCACGCCCGCGCCCCAGAAGATCGTGCGCGCGGCGATGAACTCGCTGGCCGTGCGCACTCCCTCGCGCGTGACGTCGGTCGCCAGGCTCTTCAAGCGCACCTCGACGCCGAGCGACTCGAGGTCGCGCCGGGCACGCTTGCTCAGATCGGGAGGAAACTGCGGCAGCAGGCGGTCGCCCCCCTCGAGCAGGATCACACGCGTCGTTTTCGTATCGATGTTGCGGAAGTCTTCGGCGATCGTGCGGGTAGCGATCTCCTTGATCGCGCCGGCCAGTTCGACCCCCGTGGGTCCTCCGCCGATGACGACGAAGGTGAGCAGCGCCTCGCGTACGGCCGCGTTCCCCTCGTATTCGGCCGTTTCAAAGGCGAGCAGGATGCGCCGCCGGATCTCGGTGGCATCTTCGAGAGTCTTCAGACCAGGAGCCACGGCTTCCCATTCGTCGCGACCGAAATAGGAATGCGTGGCGCCGGCAGCCAGGATCAGCCAGTCGTACTCGGCGGCGGCTCCTTCGACGAGCAACCGCTGGCGGGCAAGGTCGACTCCGATAACTTCGGCCAACACGACGCGACAGTTGCGCACCTTGTTCAGCACGTGGCGGATCGGCGAGGCGATGTTCGCCGGCGAGAGGGCCGCGGTCGCCACCTGGTACAGTAGCGGCTGAAAGAGATGATGATTGCGCCGGTCGACCAAGAGCACGTCGACCGGAGCGCGCGCGAGAGCTTTGGCGGCCGAGATGCCACCGAAGCCCCCCCCGACAATGATCACGCGCGGGCCGTGAGGGGGCGGGTGCGTCACGGGCAGATTCCTCGGCGCTTTCGGCTATGCGGAGGGGCCAGCGTCTGCGTCCGGCGCTGCCGCATCCGCTCGATCCGCCTGACCGCTCCATTCCTGCAACCATACAAGATCTTCACGCAGCTCGGCCAGCGTATCGCGCATTCCGGTGAAATGTCGGCGGTAGTGCCGCAAGGACAGCCAGGCGATGAAGGCCGCCAGGGCCCCCAGTATCGGCACGCTACCGGCCAGCCAGGCGATGGGAGATTGTGCGAAATAGTTGGCGCCGGCCAGGGCCAGCGTCGCCACGGCGATCGGCAGGATACTGACCAGCAACAGTGTCGCCACGGCGAGGGCCACGGCGCAGCGCGCCGTTTGTCGAGCCGCAGCGGTGGCTTCGAGCCGGGCGAGCTCGAGACGCGCGGCGAGCATCTCGCTGAAATCGTGGCGCAGGCGGTCGGCTTGGGCCGCCACTCCAGAGAACAGGCTGTCGCTCGGTTGGCTCATGATCGGTCGGACCACAGTCCGCTCAGCCATTCACGAAGTTCATCGGCTCCGCCGTGGCTCAGGTAATTCACGATTCGCCCGGCGGCGAAGCGCACGAACCAACCACTCAGGGCAGGCCGCGGCACTCCAGCCGAAAAGAAAAAACCCGCCGTCATGGCCCCCAGCAACGACGCGCCGGGATATCGCCGCACGTAGGTGCGCCACGAGCGCAGCTCGGCCGCTTCGCGACGCACCGCTTGCGCGTCGCGCTCGATGCGCAGTCGATGGCGCGCGATCCGGGCGCGAAGCTCGCGCCGCCGCGCCTCGAGTGCCAACGGTTCGTGCGCCCTACCCAGCAGCATCGTGCCCCTTCCTTATCGACGAAACAAGCTGCCGAGAAAGAAGCCCACGAAGGCGGCGATCAGAACGCCCGCTCCCGGATACTTGCGGACGCACTCGAGCGTCGTCTCGACGATCTCGCCTGGTGTCTTCTCGCGCGGTTTGCTGAACTCTTCAGCGGCCTGGGCCCGCGCCTGCTCATAGCGCTCTTGCGCGCGATGCAATTCGATCGTCGCGCGACGCAGCGCCTGCTCGGCCGCTTGCACGGCGGGCATCTCGTCGAGCTTGCGGCCAAGGTTCTCGAACAGGTCGGCCTCGGGGCGCGCCGCTTGTTCGGGAGAGGGAGATTCGTCGGTCATGGACCCACCTCGCTGGGGCGACTTTGCGGAAACCACTACTAGGGTACGTTATGCGGCTCGCACGCGTGGCGAAAAAGCAACGCGCGTGCCCGTCGACCGCGCGGCGGTAAACTCGGCACGATCGGTACCCCCGCGCCGCGAATTCGAGCGAGAGAGAAAAAAGCGCCGTGCAGATCGCACGCGATCGAGCGCACTCGCCTGAGGAGCTTAACCGACGCCAGGATGGCGGCGGTCCGCCTGATCGCGCCAGTATTGATACTGGGGATTGCCAGGCTGGAAGGCGAAGACGGCCTCGGGCAAAGGGACGCCATGTCGATCGCAGGAAGGCACGCGCACGATTACCGAGCCATCGGCGCGGCTTTCGATCTTCCAATCGGCGCGGGACGCCGTGGGCGCATGATCGCTCATCGATCGTTCTGACGTGGTAGACAAGCGTTTGACCGGGCGAAGTACAGGTGGGCAATCGAGCGGCATCGTTCCGAACGCCGCTGGCGGGTCGAACAACCGGGCGTCCGAATCCCGAACGCCCTCATCGCTGCTCTTATTATTAGATCGGAATTCTCCGATCAATTCTAGGCCGAAAGGGGGAGCTGGCGGCCCCGGTCCGAAGCCGAGACGTGAGGCCCGGTTACGCCGGCGCCGTGCGGCTTTCCGCCTCGAGAAGACGTAGTTTCGTGCGGACTCCGGCGGCCCCGGAGTACCCCCCGAGCCTGGCCCCCGCCGCCACCACGCGATGGCAGGGGACCACCAGGGGCGTGCGATTCGAACGCATGGCGTTGCCCACGGCGCGGGCCGCTCGCGGCGCCCCGATGGCGGCGGCCAACTCGCCATAGGTCAGGCGCTCGCCGTAAGGGATCGCGCGGCAACGTTCGATCACCTTGCGCACGAAGGGGGTCTCATCGTCGAGATCGAGCGTCACGCGCGCGAAATCGACCTTCTGCCCGGCGGCGAAGCGCGTGAGTTGCTTGACGAGCGCCGGGTTCCAGTCGCGCGACTTGATCCGCACGTCATCCGCTGTCTCGAGCGCCGCGAGGGCGGCTTGCGGCGAGGCATGACCAAACGTGAGCCGCGCGAGCGTGCGCCCGTGACCGGCCATGGCGATCCAACCAAGTTCGGTCTTGAAGACACTGACTTCGAGCGTGACAGGGTCGCGTGGCATGGCGGTCCTCGGCACGAAAAAAATGCGCGGCCGCGGAAGAGAACGTGGGGGAGAAATTGCCGTGGTTGTCGCAGTTTTCGCGGCTTTGACAGTCGCGTCCGGGGCATTCTATACTGCACCCTGAATGGAGCAAGCAGAGGGGCGCTGGCGTTACGGTGCCCCCACGTTGCTTTGACCCGGGAATGCCGCGGATGAATTGTTACGCCTCGCACTGCGACGACTTCTACATCAACCTCAATCTCGGAACCGAGATGGAGTTGCCGCAGAATCGCGAGACCGTGCTGCACTTCTTCGAGCAGATTCAGAAGAAGTATCCCACGATGCGGAACTTCTACGCCCGCGACAAGGGAGACTTCGTTCTCGAAGAGGATAAGGATCGCGGACAGTATCGCTGGGCCACGATCGAGAACCGGCGCATCTGCTCGGGCCAAGTGAATCCCGAGACGGTCGAAGCGGCCCTCGAACAGCATCACCACGTGCTCGAGCTGGCCCCCTACTGTCTGTCGGTTACGCCGCTCGATTGCGAGGCGCTCGATATCCTGTTCGGCTTCGATTTCACCTTCCGCGGCAACCACAACCAACTGGTGGCCGAGGCGCTGGGAGTGAGCCCGGCGCTCGAGCGGATTCTCGACATGCCCGGCGTCTGCGTTGTCAACTACGAGCCGTCGCTGACGTTGGCGCTCGACGACGAGTGCCGCATTCAGTGCCGGATCAGCATCGAGTCGCGGACGAACGCCTATCAGATTCGCACGGGCGAGTTTCCCGAGGAGCAGTTGAGCGTCTACGTGACCGCTCGCCAGTATGGCAGCCTCGGCACGAACTCGACCTTCAACAAGACCCTCGACCAGTTGACGCAGGTCTGCCGCGAGATGGTGGACAATCACGTCATCGAGCACGTGCTGCAGCCGCTGGCACGCGCCATCGCCATGCGGTAGCCTGTTGGCTCTTGCCACCAGCAACGCAGGTCGAGAACACCATGTCTGTTTCTTTCAGCGAATTCGCGCGTACCGTTACCGTCGAAACCGCCTTCAATGTTCTGGCCGCCGCCAAGCAATTGCGGGCGGCAGGCAAGGAAGTGATCGAGCTGGAAATCGGCGATAGCCCGTTTCCTTCGACCGCCTCGGCCCTGCGCGCGGGGCTCGCCGCGATCGAGTCGGGACAGACGCACTATTGCCCCTCGGCGGGGCTGCCCGAGCTGCGCGCGGCGGCCGCGGAATACGTGAACTCGCACTACGGGCTGGCGACCCAGGCCGCCAACGTCGTCGTGGGACCAGGCGCGAAGGTCTTCGAGCTGTTGTTCTGCGAGGCGTTCCTCGATCCGGGCGATGGCGTGCTCGTCTTCAGCCCCTACTTTCCGACCTACCTGCCGAACATCGCGCGGCGCGGCGCGCGTGCCGTGCTCGCGCCGCTGCGGCAAGAGAACGACTTCCGTCCCGAGCCGGCGGCCGTCGAGCGCTTTTTAAAAGAAGACGCGCGGCCCAAGGCGATCTTCCTCAATAGTCCTCATAATCCGACCGGCGGCATCGCCACCGAAGAGGATCTGCGCGACATCGCCGACCTGGTGCGCGGACGCGACGTGGTCGTGTTGAGCGACGAGCCGTACGATCGCATGGTCTGGCGGGGCCGGCATCACACGATCCTCTCGCAGCCTGGCATGCTCGAACAGTGCGTGGCGGCATACACGTTCAGCAAGTCGTATAGCATGAGCGGTTGGCGTTTGGGGTTCGCCGTGACGGCCGCTCCGCTGGCCGACATGCTGGCGAAGCTCATCAACTCGTCGCTGTCGTGCGTGCCGCCGCTGGTGCAACTGGCGGGCGTGGCGGCGCTCGAGCACGACCACGAAGAACGCGATCGCACGATGCAGCTCTTCCGCGAGAAGGTCGAGATCCTGGTGCGCGGCCTGAACTCGATCGAGGGGATCAAGTGCCTCGATCCGGGGGGCACGTTCTATGTCTTCCCGCGCGTGGCGCCGATCGCGAACCGCTTGGGCATCACCTCGCACGGACTGGCAATGTACCTGCTCGAGGGAGCGGACGACCAGTTGGGCGTGGCTTGCCTGGGGGGCGAGTGCTTCGGCGAGGCGGGGGGGGGCTTCCTGCGTTTCAGTTGTGCCGAGCCGAACGAGCGCTTGCAGCAGGCGGTTGATTTCCTCCCCCTGGCCTTCTCGCGCACCGACCGCGTGGCGGCCTATCTCGAAAAGCACCCGGCGTATCGGCTGAAGCAGCCCTACGCGGTGTGAGCCGCACGATCGGCACGGGCAGAATCTCCTGTCTCGGCGGTCGAAACGCCCGCCCCCGGAATCATTTCGAGCTAGCATTTACATGCGGCTGAAATGACCGGCGAACGCGCGCCGCCAGGCGCGCATCGCCATCCGGGCAAGGCTTGGCGGGGGATTCAGACGATGAGCAGAAAGAGTTTCCAGCGCTCGCAGTTGTTCGTCGATCGCAAGGTCCAGGGAGCGTTGCTGTGGCGTGTCGCGCTCTACTGGTGCTACGCCATGCTCACGATCGTGGCTTCACTGGTCTCGTGGCGGATCCTGGTGCATGGAGTGGCCCATCCGTTCAACAACCACATCGCCGACATCCTCGACGAGATGTCCCCCATGATCCTGGGCTCGGCGTTCATGCTGCCGATCCTCCTGTACGACATGGCCCGGCAGACGAATCGGTTCGCGGGACCCCTGTTCCGGTTGCGAAACGAGATGCGACGGCTGTCGCGGGGCGAAAAAGTGCTGCCGGTCCACTTCCGCGACAACGACTTCTGGCACGAGATGGCCGAAGAGTTCAATGCGGTCGTGGCTCGGGTCGAGCAGCTCGAAGCCCAGCAGTGCGACGTCGAGGAAGTCGTCACGGTGGCCGGGGCCGAAAAATAGGCCCCGTGATTCATTTCGTCGTGGGCAAGGTGTGGCGATCCTCCGCACCGCTTCTTCGCATACGTTCGCTCGTGCCCTCTCGGCGCGCAAGCAAATGTTCGGCAACCGTTTCGTTGCCCGCATGCATCAGCAGCACGGCACATGGGAATGGCCGCGAGAGGTTGTTGCTTAGGGAGAGGGAGCCGGTGGAGGAGGCAACTCCTCTGCCGGTTCGTCTGATGTTTCGTCCGCCGCCGCGCCGCCACTGGGCGCAGCGTTCGCAGGCGTCGGAGCCAGTTGAGGATTCTCGAGCGCCTGTTGCGCGGCGTCCAGCGCGGCTTCGCCTGCCACGTCGAGGGCGCGTCGCAACAGCCGCCGGGCAGGCCGTTGCGTGGCGGCCGCCGGACCGCCAGGTATGGCCGATGTTGATGGCGGCGCCGTACCTGTCGGGGGCGGGCTCGACAGGTTCGACGGATCTTGCGGGGACGCCGGCGGTGGAGTGGCGGGGGTCGGTGTGCCCCGACGGCGACGTAGCAGCCCCCCCAGAATTCCGCCGCTGCTTTCCTCGGTTGCCGTGGCCTCATCGGCCGGCGCTGCGTCATCGGCGGGATCGGGCGTGGTTGGCGCATTCGGATCGGCTGGTGGCGGAGGTGGCGCCGTGCGACCACGCGAGAGGATGCCACCCGGTCCAAAGATGCGCGTTCCATCGGCAGCGCCGTCCACGGCGCCCCGATTGCGCAAACGTTCCAGGAGCGCATCGAGGGAGATGTTCTCGTTGCCGAGCAACTCTTGCAACGTGGCCAGACCGATGTCGAGGCTGTTCTGCGTGAGGGACGAGGCGTCGACCTCGGGCTTTTCGAGCGTGCCTTTGATCGGAATCACCAGCGTGTGTTGGCTGAGCGCCTCGCGAAGCGGGGCATCTTCCTTGGCCAGCCCGGCGAGCGGCACCTCGGCCACGACGTCGAGCGATTGATCGACGATGCCGACGGAACCGTGCGTACGCACGTTCAAGCGGGTGAAGCCGAACTGGAGGCCCTGGTGATAGACGCGGCCGTCGATCATCTCGAACTCGACCACCGACTCGTTGGCCAGATTCATCTCGGGGGGTACTCCGAGCGAGCTGGCCAATTCCTCGACCAAGGGGCCCGGGCCCACGCGCACCGCATGGATCGAGAACCGGCCGGCGAGCTGACCGGCCTGGGGATCGTCGAGCGGAATGCGCACGTCTTCGACCTCGATCGAGAACTCGCCGCTGGCCAGGGTGGCGTTCGCGAGCACGGGCGCGATGAATTTGAGCAGGTCGTTGCACAGCTCGGGGGTGATCGCTAGTCGATCGATCGGCTTGCCGCGCGACATGACGAATTCGGCCGCACGCCCCGGCTCGGCCGAACGAGCCAGCCCCGCCGTGACATTGATGCGAGGAATCTCCAGATCGCGTTCGGCGCGTTTCGCGCGCACGACGACGGTGGCATCGTGAATGGCCAGGATCACGCCGAGATTGGGCGGTGTCGCGGGAAGCGCTTCCTCGGCAGGCTCGCTCTTCGGCGGCTCGCCGAAGACCTCGGTAAAGTTGCTGCCGCGGTCGGTCGCTTCGATGCGGAGTTTCGGCCGCTCGATGCGAAATTGTCCCAGCTCGCTTCGATCGACGATCAGCTTCCAGAGTGGGCGGTCTCCCTCGATGACCGGCACTTGCGCGAGAGGCTCGCCGCCGTCGTCGGGCGTGATCGAGAGATCGTAAATCGCCACGGGCGAAAACCAGCCCAACGACGTGCGACCGATCGAGATGTCGCCGTGCAGCCCGAACGTGGCCGCGCTCAACACGGCACTCCGCACGGGGCTCAGATTGAACAAGTAGGGCGCTGCCAGCACCATGAGCACGGCGGCTGACACCAGTGCCAAAACGATGCGCAGGATGGGGCGCTTGCGCGGGGGCGTTGTTCCGCCGGGCGTGCCGGCGGCGGTGGGCGGCGCAGGTTGGTTCATGACCGATCTCGCATCCGTGGTCGTTCGGTGCGGAACGTTCAGCTCGCGCTGCCGCCCGTCGTCGCGGCGCCGGTGGCCGGATCAGGTTCGGGCGCCGCGGCACGGCGGATCTCGATTTCCTGGGCTCCCAACGCCACCCCTTCTTTCCCGGAAACGAATGCCCGCACGCAGCAGGCGCCGTGGGCCTCGCGGGGGACTGCGAGCCTGGCGGTATACTTGCCGTCGCGTACTTCGGTGGTCACGGTGACCCAGCGGCGATCGTTGGCCCGCTCGTAGATTGGTTGATAGGCCGCCAGGGCTGAATCCGCTTCCTGATAGCGGGCACGCACGGGGGGCCGCATTCGCAGGCGGTCGCGCCGCACGCAGAGATCCACTTCGCAGGGGCCGTCGATGGGGCTGGTGCCCGTCACCTCGATGACCGAGCCGGCGTCCGCCGCGCTCAGCGTCGAGACGGTGGCGTCCTGCGGATATTGCAGCCGCAGCAGCGGATCGCCCAGCAGGTTGAAGACGAGCACGTTCTCGGCCCGTTCGGCCTTGAGATCGGTCGATTTGCTGTTGAGCGTGCGGGCCATCTGGTCGATGGCGCGGCTTTGCGGATCGCTACGGGGCGACTCGACCATCGCGCGCTTGGCATGGAGAATGATTTCGCCCAGCGTTTCGCACCGCTTGCCGAAACACTCGGACAGAAGTTCCGTCGCCATGACGCTCATCGCGTAAGGCATCGTGACGCGCGTCCCCCCCATCACGGCGACGGGCCCTCCCTGCCGGCGCAGCAGTTCCTCGCCCAGCGAATCGCGCGGGTGATCCAGGGCACAGGTATAGCACGCCAGGAAGATGGCAATCGGCGGACCGTGCTCGCAGTTGAGCTTGGGGACGTCTTCGTTCGCGAAGATGTGAAACTGGTTGCCGGGCACCTTCACGCGGTCGAGCTCGTGCCGCTGACCGTGCCCGATATAGACCCAGAAGAGCGAGCCTTCGTTGAATCGCGCGAATGCCGCGTCGTGGAACAGGCGCGGATCGGGGCAGTAGGCGCTGCGCCAACTGCCGTACGTCATCGAGACATCGTAGCCGGCGGGAATGCCTTCGGTGATCATCTGCTTGGCCGAGGACTCGAGCACCGAGTCGGCCAGCGGGCTGAAGCCCCCCATGCCCGCCACGAAGTTCACGCGCCGGCGCCAGCCGCCCTGATCGGCGTCCTGCTCGTGGGCGAAGATCTTGCCCAGCACGAGCTTCAACTCCTCGGGCGAATCGACCGGCAGACGGCCGATGGCGACGTCGGGCAGATGGTCGTCGTCGAGATCGGCGTACCAGTTGTCGGTCGGGATGTCTTTCTCTTTGCCCCAGTGGATATTCACCTTCGCCTCGGCAAAGTGGATCGGCACGCTGCGGGCACGCACCTGGGGATCGGTCTCCATCGCGGGATCGGCGTCGCCGACGATGAGTATGTTCTTTAGATTTCCTTCTTTGGCGACCTTGCGAATGCGATCGCGAACGTCTTCGGCCGTGCCTTCGCTCGAGACGATGCGCAGCTTGTGCCCCTGCTGCTCGCGATACTTGACCCAGGGCGCGAGGGTCTGGCGAAAGACCGGCGGGCAGACGACGACGGTGTCCGGCGGAGTGGCCGATGGGGTCGCCATCACGATGCAGAGGGTGGTCAGCAGAGCGGTCATCGAACGCCTCGAACTTTCTCGTTCCGGAGGATGCCTGTTCTCAGGGGAAAGAGCCGTGGGGAAGAAGGAGTTGCCGCACGGCCGGGAACTGCGGGCAGTTCAATTGTCCCGCATGCCGGAGGGGCAAGTCAATCGGCTGGGACGATTCGGAGGACTCACGCCGTGCAGGTGGTTACCAGATTGGCCAGTTGGCGGACGAGCGTGGCGTCGATCGTGCCCGTGCGGTCGCCGCGGCAGGCGGCTCCGCGGAGGGCGATGTAGTCGGGACGGAGCGCCGCGACCGAGGGGATCGTGCTCGCCGTGAGCGATCCGCCGATGACTGCCAGCATCCGTTCGGCGCGGATTGCCGCCAGGTAGCGAGCCAACTCCGTGGGCGTCCACAGATCGACCAGCCCGCCGCGAGATTTATCGAACGTATCGACGAGGATCGCGCGGCATTCCAACTCTACGGCGTGTCGCAAGACCGTGAAGGGCTCTGGGGCGCCGCATGACTGCCAGTCGGCATAGACGACAGCGACACGCTGTGTCTCCGGTGGAAGTTGTGCTAGCGAGGCTCGCCAGCGCTGGGGCCAGTCGCCATGGCGTTCGCAGCCCGCGAGCCCGACCTTGGCGAAGTCCGTCGCGGTGTGGAATAGCGCGCTTGGACGCTGGCTGCCGAGCTCATCGCTGGCCAACTCGGTCAGCTCGCCGAGCGCGGCACTGGTAGGCACGCGCCCGTCGATCGCGCGCACGACCGATTGGATCGTGTCGGCATCGGCGGCGCCCAGCGCCCCGCGATGCGGCTCTTTCACGTCGATGAGATCGGCATTACCGTCGAGCGCTGCCAGCGCCTCGTGCGCATCGCGAACGCTGACGAGCAGTCTGGTCATCCGGCCACCCGCATTTGTTGGGCGGCGCGTTGCACTTCGGCGAGTCGGGCGTTGAGACGACGGACGAAGTCGACGTTGAGCGGCTCGCACCAGGTACCGCGGATCGTGATGTGCCCGCCGCACCAGCTACCGAGCGCCGGCTTCACCTCGACTTGTGCCCAATCTTCGGCCCGCTCGTCGAGCCGCACGACGATGGTCGAGGTGTCGCGCGGATCGTAGTGCCCCGTGAGCATGCTGGGCCCCTGCCCGAGCAGGAAACATTCGACGATCTCGATCGGCACGCGCACCGGCGGGCCATTCCGCAGACGCACGAGCAGGTGACCATCGCGGTAGGCCAGACGGGGACGAGATATTTCCACGAGCAACAGCGACGTCGAGATCGTGCCGAACACCACGAGCAGAATGCCCAGGTAGAACGAACCGCGACCGAGGAAGCCATCGCCCGAGGACAGGGGGACGAGGGCTACGCCGATGCTCGCGATAAGTAGCGGTCCCAGCATGCCGAGCGCGAGCGCTCGGCGGTTGTTGCGCAACCAGATTTCGGTACGTGCGGCCGACATGGGGCCATCCCTAAACAGCGATCATCGAGCGGTCGGTTACTTCTTGGCCGACGAGAGGATGCGGACCTTGAAGCCCAGCGACTGCGACAGGGCCACCATCTCGCCGAAGATATCGCCGTAGGCCACGGCCACGTGATTGCTCTGGTAGTGGGCCATGACGGTCTCCATCGAGCAGCCCAGGTCGGCCGCCATGAAGGGCCACTGCCGCGTCGTGCCGTTCCACCATTCGTCGCGCACCTTGGGGGGGAGCTTGACGACTTCGCCCCGGCCGATGTCCATCCACAACTCGCCACGGTTCAGATAGGCGCGGGCCCAGGTCATGTCGCCGGGCAGGCTCTCGCCGGCGAAGGTGCCGCCGGGCACGGGGAAGTAGCCCTTCGGCTGGCGATAGCTGTGTACGCCTTCGAGCGTCGAGGGATCGTGATTGAAGGCATACGCCCCGCAGGAACCGCTGTTCAACAGCACCCACAGGAAGCGTCCCTTGTGCCGCGCGCCCCAGCGCACGTCGTGGAACATCACGCCCTGGTGCAGCCCCTTCTTCTTCAACAGGCGCTTCATCATCTCCATCGGCACGAGACTGCCCTGGTCGGCCTCGGTCGAGGTGATGATCACGTCGCCGTTCGACTCGGGGCGGCAAACGCTGTTGAGCAAGCCTTCGCAGAAGTCGGAGGGAGGCAACAGCGGCAGCAGGCCCAACTGATACTGCCAGCCCAAGCAGTCTGCCTTGAACTCGTCGACCAGGTCGAGCACGGTCAAGTACATGCGCAACTGTTCGCGGGTCGCCTCGGGGGTGAAGTCTTCGGCCCCTTCTTCGTGCCAGTGGAACTTCACGCCATGTTCGACCACGAAATTGAAGGTGTCGTCGATGCGGCGATCCGTAATGAACTTGCCGCGGCTAATCAGCCAGGCCTGGTCGACCTTATGCTCGGTGAAGCCGATCGGCGCCAGCAGTCGCGAGCCGAAGTAGCCATTGATCATGCCCATCGACGTATCGCCCAGCATCAGCGCCATGATGCGGCGCTGCTTGATCTCGCGGTGGACCTCTTCGGCCGTGGCGGCGGCCCCTTCGGAGACGGGCGCCGAGTAGTGCAGCTCGTCGGCCGGATGGCGGATCTGCCCCGACGCGCACCATTCGTCGAGTTGCTCCATGAACCGCCGATCCTTGGTCCAGTCGCCGGCGTCGGTCCAGATGCGCGAGTGCTGCCGGTCGAGGCTCGTCAGGCAGGCGCTGGTATTGAGCAGCGCGACCAGTCCCGGCCACATGCCCGAGAAATTCGAGGCCAAGAGCAACGGATTGTCCTTGCCGACCACGCCGTCGCAGGTGTGGGGGCCGTAGGTCCAGTGGCAGAAGACGCCGATCATCGGGTCGTCGACCGGGCCGAGATGCTCGATCGATTCGTGCGGCTTGCGGAGGAACGAGCGAATCACACGTGGCTTGCGGCCCAGCTTCTTCAGCGCGCGGCTCAACTGCTCGGTGGTTTCGCGAACCTGCGGCACGGCCAGTTGATTGGGCTCGGCGCGGTAATCGCCCGGCCAGAAGATGACGACGTTTTTCGACATCGGAGGAACTTCCCTCTGGGGTAAACGCATCCGGGGCGTGTGCGACCCTGGCAGCGGTATGGAATCGCGAAACGGCGCTTCGGCCCAGGGCGCGAGGCAACGCTGGAGATAGGCCCGAGTGTATGCCCAGGTATCCGATTTCAGGCTGCCCGCCGCAAGACGATGACTGCAACCCGAAATCAGAGACCTCAGCCGGACCGCGGATGAGGCAGGACGCGCCGACGCTGTTCCCTCGCAAGGCGCGGTTCGCGGGAGCGTGCTCCCCAGCTCTTCTCGTCGCTAGCGTTGCTCCAAAGGAATGAACGAGCGTTCGGTCTCGCCCGTGTAAATCTGCCGTGGCCGGCAGATCTTCTTGCCGGGCGAGGCATGCATTTCGAGCCAGTGGGCGATCCAACCCGGCAGACGCCCCATCGCAAACAGCACCGTGAACATCTGTATCGGAATACCGATCGCGCGGTAGATCACGCCCGAGTAGAAATCGACGTTCGGGTAGAGCTTCTTCTCGATGAAGTAGGGATCCGACAGGGCCACTTCTTCCAACTCTTGCGCGATGTCGAAGATGGGGTCCTTGATCTTCCGCTTGGTCAGCAGGCGATCGCAGGTCTGCTTGATGATCTTGGCCCGCGGATCGAAATTCTTGTAGACGCGGTGGCCGAAGCCCATCAGGCGGAAGCCGCTGTTCTTTTCTTTGGCCAGGTTGACGTACTTGCGCACGTTGCCGCCATCGGCCAGGATCTTTTCGAGCATCTCGACGCAGGCCTGGTTGGCGCCGCCGTGCAGCGGCCCCCACAGCGCGCAGATGCCGGCCGAGATCGAGGCGAAGAGATTCGCGTCGCTCGATCCCACCATGCGCACCGTCGAGGTGCTGCAGTTCTGCTCGTGGTCGGCATGCACGATCAGCAGCAGGTTCAAGGCGTCGACGAAATCGGCGTCGAGCTCGTAGGGCTCGCTCGGTACGGCGAACATCATCTGCAGGAAGTTCTGGCAGTAGTTCAGATCGTTCTGCGGATAGACGAAGGGCTGGCCGATCGACTTCTTGTAGCTGTAGGCCGCGATGGTCGGCAGCTTGGCCAGCAGGCGGAAGATCGAGACCTCGACCTGCCGCGGATCGCGTGGGTTCAGATAGTCCTGATAGAACGTCGACAGCGCGCCGACCACCGAGCTGAGGATGGCCATCGGGTGCGCGTCGCGCGGAAAGCCGTTGTAGAACGACCGCATGTCCTCGTGCAGCATCGTGTGCCGCCGCAACGACGCGCGGAACTTCTCGAGCTGCTGCACGTTGGGCAACTCGCCGTACATGAGCAGGTAGGCCACCTCGATGAAGTCGCAGCGCTCGGCGAGCACCTCGATCGGATACCCGCGGTAGCGCAAGATTCCCTTCTCGCCGTCGAGATAGGTGATCGAGCTGAGCGTGGCGCCGGTGTTGACGTAGCCTTCGTCGAGCGTGACGTGGCCCGTCGCAGCGCGCAGGCTCGAGATATCGATCGCGCGTTCCTGCTCGGTGCCGACCACGACCGGTAGTTCGAAGTCACGATCGCCGAGTTGAAGTCGCGCGACTTCCGTGGCAGAGTTTTCGCGTTTGGCGACAGATGGACTCATGAGGTCTCCACTTCCGAGGGCGACACGCGCGCGGACAGTGCCGCCGGCTGTTAGCAGTGTAACGGTGAAATCGTGCCTCGACAATTCACCAACGGGCCCTCGGACGGCAGAAGTGCTTGTATTCAAGATTCTAATGGCGATTGGTCACACGCGGTGGCCAGCGAATTCGCGGTCTCGCGATGCTTCTCGCTGCCGGGACACCAACACCGCAGCGGGCCTACGGTTCCGCCGCCGGCGCGGCGATGGCGCGATCGCGCCCCGCGAGCTTCGCCTGACGCAACGCACGGTCGGCCGCGGCGAAGCACGCCCACACCGCACCAGCACGCGCTTTTTCCGCTTCTGACGGCGCCACCACGGCGTAGCCGACGCTGACGGTTACGGAAGGCGTAATGATTTCGCTCGTCGAGCGGGCGATCTCGGCGCGCAGCCGCGCGAGCACGCCTTCGACCGAAGCGGGCGCGAGTTCGGTCAGAATCAGCCCGAACTCGTCCCCACCCAAACGTGCTACAGAATCATGTCGGCGAATACTGCCGGCGAGCGCCCCGGCCGCGGCACGCAGCACGGTGTCTCCGACGAGATGCCCGGCGCGGTCGTTGACCTGCTTGAAGTGATCGAGATCGAAGATCGCCACGACGCACGACCGCAGCTCGTCGTCCGTCAGACGAGCCAGCGCATCGTCCCACGCGCGGCGATTGGGCAGCCCGGTCAGTTCGTCGGTGTGGGCCTGCTCGCGCAGTTGCTCTCGTTCGTGTCCGCCGGCGCGCACGGCGCGACGCAGCCAGACGATCTCGCCGAGCAGGCGGCAGACGAGCGCCAATTCGCGCGCCGAGACGTCGACCGGCAGATCGACTTCAATCGCCGCTGCCACGGGCGTGGTGGGCTCGGCGAATTGCCCCAGCGCGAAGATCACTTCGCTCGAATCCCCCCGCCCCAATCGAACCAGCCCGTGCTCGAGCGTGTCGAGCGGTTGGAGTCTTGGGTGGCGCAGAGCTTCGTCGGGGCCCTCGGTGACGACGACGAGGGGTCGAGCGACGAGCGCTTCGCCTGTGGGCACGTCGTCGGCCGAGAGCCAGAGCTGCGCCGCGACGGTCTCGAGCGCGGCGGTCCACCGCCGCACTTCGCGACGATCGGCCGAGAGAAGCAGGATGGCAGGCTGCGAGGCGACGGTCATGGGAGACGATTATACCGGAGAGCGCGAGGCCGCTCAGCCGCAGGTGGCGGGCGCGTGGAGGTTCGGCTTGACGCCCCCAGCAGGGCGTTCCAAACTACCGAGACGCACGTTCGAGTGCGTTTCTTGCGAGAGTGGCGGAATTGGCAGACGCGCTGGACTTAGGATCCAGTGCCGCAAGGCGTCCGGGTTCGACTCCCGGCTCTCGCATTTTTCCTGATCGACGCAATTCGTCGATTCTTCTTCTTTGAGCAGACGCGCGATTTCCTCGCGCGATTCGGGCATCCAATGCCTGGCGGATTGTGGCCATCCCCTGCGGATTGTATTGCCATGGCATTGATGTTGCTCTTTCACAAAGTTGGACAAGCAAAGGTGGTCCAGCCTGGGAGCACGATCATGTCGCCCAACAGCGAGCAGAGAGATCCGGCACGGCCGGTGTTCGTTTTGCGGCACGCCGAGTTTGGCGACCGCTTGAAATGGCTGATTCTC